>JASJDD010000295.1 GCA_030065735.1 Crocosphaera sp. | reverse complement strand
GTCAAGTCGAGGTGTCGGGGGCGATGAGCCTAGATAACTGGCGTAGAGGCATGAAGCCTCTGTGGGCAGAAATATCCCGTCGTGAGTCGGGAAGCCCCAACTATAATCTGTGATTTAGTTGGGGAGGATGTCACTAAGTCGTCACCAATTTCAGTATAATTACAGCCATCTATTAACTAAAATTAAAATAAAGTTATTTTCTTTGATTGAAAATATCTGATAATGCTTCAAGTAGTTTGTGATTATCTGTAACTGTACGGACTGCGATGCGAAAATAGCGATCACCCAAGGTTTCAAAGCTTAAACAATCTCGAATAAAAATACGATACTGTTGTAATAATTGTTGTTGTAATTGAGAACTGGGAATCTGAGTTTCCACTAAGAGAAAATTAACGGAACTCGGAACAGGATTTAAGCCTTTAATTTTTAATAATCCTGTTAACAATTGTTGACGGGCTAATGATAGCCATTGTCTAGTTTGTTGTGCAAATGCTTCGTCTTTTATGGCTGTTATACCAGCGTTAACAGCTAAACTATTAATTGGCCAAGGATCGCGCCAAGTTTGCCACTGTTGGAGTCGTTGGGGATGAGCAATAGCATAGCCTAAACGCAAACCCGGAAGCGTATAAAATTTAGTCAGCGATCGCACGATTACCAAATTAGGATAATCCCCAATCCAAGGAATTAAACTTTCTTGTTGAGGAGGCTCAACAAAATCCATAAACGCTTCATCCACCACCACTAATTTGAATCTTTCTAGTAAGGGTAATAAAGTTTCTGTGGTGAATAATTTACCGGTAGGATTATGAGGGTTATTAATAATAATACCCCCATCCGTTTCCCGAAAAGTATCTAGAACGTTAAGAGGATTAAAAGTTTGCCAAGGAAAAGAAATGGGGGTAATTTTTGCCCCAAATGCTTGCAACCCTCGCCAATAATCCCGAAATCCAGGAATCATGACATAAGTGAATTGCTCCTGTGCCAATTGACGGCCAGCCCAAGTTAATAATTCTGCTGCCCCATTGCCTGGTAAAATCCACTCAGAGGGCAGTTGATGCCATTCTGACAAGGCTTGCCTCAGTTTTGTGTAGTTGGGGTCAGGATAGTGTTGAAGGCTGTCTAAAGATCCCTGAATCGCAGTTAAGACCGTTTCGGGGGGACCAAGAGGATTGATACTAGCAGAGAAATCCAAAAGAGAAGAAACTGGACAGCCAATTTGCTCTGCTGCCCAGACTAAATTACCACCATGAATGGGTCGTTTCATCTGCCGATGACCATAACTACTTTTTCGGGGCAACTTGTTCTTTAAACTTTTTTCCAGCAGAGAAAGCAGGAACTTTAGTAGCAGGAATGTCCATTTTTTCATTGGTTTTGGGGTTACGACCTTCACGGGCCTTGCGATCGCGAGCTTCAAAGGAACCAAAACCGACTAGGGTTACTTTATCATTTCCGGCCACCGTTTCCATTATCGTTTCAATGGCGGCATTAATCACCAGTTCTGCTTGTTTTTTGGTAACTTCAGCCTTATTAGCGACTGAGTCAACTAATTCACCTTTATTCATTGAATAATCTCCTTGTATTGTGTGTTAGATCCTATGTTGTTTTGGCATATCCTAGTTTAAAAAGGATGGATTATCACTCATATTAATAAACCTAAATCGCCAAAATCCCCATAGGCTAAATGTTTCACTGCATTATTCTAAGCTGAATTGTCCCCGATCGATCCGTTAAAACAGTAATTTATATGGATTTTTTGGATAAGATAGGAGAATATAAGTCGCTAAATACAGCAATCTGGGAGAGAGATTTTGAATAATTATTCTCCAAAACTACTATGGCTCAATAACTCTGGGTTAGGATGTTTATTAAATTTACTTCTATTAGCCATTTTATTAGTCTCCGTTGGCTTGGGATGGGTGGTTAATGGATTTTTGATTTTATTGGGGGTAATTTTAATTACTCCAGTTATTGGGTTATGGGTATTACGATGGTGGGTTCAGCGTAACTTGGTCGAAGATCAATGTCCTGTGTGTAGCTACAAATTTACAGGGTTCAATGGGGTAGAGTCTTCCTGTCCCAACTGTGGTGAAAGCTTAGAAGTGCAAAATGGCAAGTTTCAACGGATTACACCCCCAGGAACCATTGATGTTGAGGTAGTGGATGTCTCGGTCAAACAATTGGATGACCCTGATTAGGCACCGAGTGTTACATAATTTAAAGTTCTACAACAATTTTTATGAGTAGATTCTGCCACTGCGGTAAACTAGCCCTTAATCCTGACTATTTTTACAACAGACAGATAAGATACTCTTAAGTCTTTGTTCAGTTGGGAAATCTTGACTCTAATCTCTTGGAGTTGGGGTGCTTAACTAAGGAGAACACTCGGTTAAGGAGCCGAAATCAATGTCACACAAAGTTAAAATCTACGATACCTGTATTGGTTGTACTCAATGCGTTCGCGCTTGTCCCTTAGATGTTTTAGAGATGGTTCCCTGGGATGGTTGTAAAGCAAGTCAAATTGCTGCTTCTCCTCGCACAGAGGACTGTGTTGGCTGTAAGCGATGTGAAACAGCTTGTCCTACAGATTTCTTGAGCATCCGTGTTTACCTTGGGGCAGAAACAACCCGCAGTATGGGATTAGCTTACTAAAAAACCTGCAATTAAACCTGTCATTCGTGACATTTTCCCCACCTAATCATCTTTGATTGGGGTGGGGTTGTTTATTTGAATAGGGGGAAATTTAGGGAAGATTAAACCAGACACTTGTTGATAAGCTTCAAATTGAGGATAACGGGAAAGAGACTTATCTTTTTTGAGCATATTAGGGACAAAAAGGAGACTAATAAACAGTCCTAAAATAACAAAGGGTAGCCAATGCTGAGTTAATAACGCAAAGCTACCATAGATTAAAATTTCTCCTAAATAATTGGTATTACGACAACGGGCAAAAAATCCTTCTGTAATTAATCCTGAATGATATTTGAGCGTGTAATATTTTTGAGCATCGCTAGTGTAATGTAGGAAAACCCCCAATATGTTCATAGCAACAACCACAGCAATTAAAGGGGGAGATGCTTTGATATTTTGACTAATTAAAATAAAAGGAGCAACCCAATAAAGAGAAACGACAAAAAAGCCGATAATTCCCATCGGAATAGATATCTCTTCTTCCCAACTTTTGTCTGGATATATCCTATCTTTTAATAACCAAAGAATACCATAAGTTCCGTGAAGGGCTAAATAAACCCAAGCGGTAACACTAAAATTTTGGTAAACACTCATTAAACCTAAGACAACGAATAAAGTTAGTCCTTTATGTAAATTAATGGGATATTTGATTTTCATAGTTTTTTGTATTGATAGAGTTAACTAAACACCAATGTTAAAGAAAATGGTAGCGCGACGAATATTATCTTGACTACCTTGACTACTCAAAGTCAAAGAGCGAAGATTTCTTAATAAGGGTTTCACTCCAAATTCTACCACTCTAGTAATGGGTAATTTTTGGGTTAAAATAGGTTCACTTTTTTGCCAATTGAGATAAAAATAACCATCATTTTCTGGGGATAATCCTTCGATAACGTGCTGAAATTCCTCTGTTTCAATTAGTTTAGGGAAATCGGGTGAAATGGCTTGAGAAATGGCTTCAACTGAGGTAGAAAAGATGACATAATCGTCAATATTCCCATGAACACCACTGACTTCAGCCTCTAAACTGGCTAAGCTTTTCTGGTTAGGATTAACCGTTGCTTTTAGCTTTGTCCACACCGTTACAGTTTTGTCTAATAAGGGTAAATTTCCCACTGTATAACCAGCTTTTTCTGCTTGTTGATCGAACTGTTTTAACACCTCATTCATCGCTACATCAGGACTTTTTTGGGCAACAAAAATCCAGTCTGGTTCACCCCCTTCTACTTTGGGAACTAATCCTAAGCTAAATTCCTTTTTAACCCAAGGAAAAACATCTTTTGATAAATTTAAACCTAACGGGTCTTCTAAGTAGCTTATGGAGCGATTTAATAGTTGTTGTAGAGGACTATCTTGGTCCAATCCGGTTTCGATTTGTTGCCATAATTGATTTAACTTAGTTCCTGTTGCGGTTAAAATGGTACTGGCAGGAAGATAGGAAAAAGCCTCAACTGGTTCCGATAAAATAGGAGATTGATCTGCTTCTCCTGAGACTCCAATTAGAGCAGTTTGCGCCACTAAGCCCTCTTCTTTGATGGAAAAAGTAATGGTTAAAGTTTGAGTAATTTCAGGTAACTCAGGAATCGGTAAATTAGCTAACCAAGCAGACAAGGCAGGAAAGTTGGTGTAAACAATGCCAATTCTTGGCTCAACAATAGTATCTAATGCCTTCTGATACCCTGGAGCATTTTTTAGGTTTAAATCAGGAACTTGAACATTATTAATGCTCTCTTTTAACACTTGAATATCATTAGCAAACAGCACCATATTTCCCACAACTGCTGTTGCAGAAAGAGGTGTATTTTTCTGCAAATTGGGGTTTTGTTGAGCAATTAAATTAACCCCTTTATAGGATTCAAATACTAACTCAGTTGTCCCTGCGATCGCTTCAGCCGAATAAGAGGCTTGTAGGAACTCATTTGCTAGTTGTTGATCTTTGGTAGAAACTGCCAATAAATAACCGGGTTTGATGCCATTATTAGGGTTATGATCGTAATCAAGAGACGTAACCGCTAGGGTAATTTCTTCCCCTAACCAGGGTTGAATTTCAGTTTGATAATCCAGTCCAGTTTTGGCTAATAAAGTTTTCTCAATGGTGCGTATTTCTTGATGCGATCGCCGTCTTTTTTCAGGAGAAGCAATGAACCGTCCCAACCCATCCAAGCGATCGGGGTTAGTTAACAAGGAAACCATGACCGGTGCTTGTTTAGGGAGAAAAATAGCTGTGGTTGGTTCCTTCATCACCCCTCCTGCCAACAGAGGCAAAGGACTGGGTTTTAATATCCAGTAGACACTGGTTGCTGCAAGGGAGAGAAGAAGAATAACGCCAAGGATGAGAGTGGCAAAAAAAGGACGAAACTTCACTATTACCTATCCACAATAAGGAATCACCATTGTTCATTTTAACCTTAATGTGTAGGGTGGGCATTGTCCACCTTAGTTATAAAATAAAATTAATATAAAAGTTAGCCATCATTGAGTTAGATTACGTTTTCATTAATTAGTTGATGAATTAATAGAAAATTCGTTAGCATTACAAAAACTTACTCATCAGGTATCGCAGTCGAAGTATAGTTTGGGACAGTCATTTTTCGTCAAACCTAGATACAAAGCTAGTTTAACTTCTGACTTCTGACTTCTGACTCCTGACTCCTGACTCCTGACTTCTGCTATAAGTACACCGATGAGTAATGTATGTGAGTAAAATGTGAACGGTAAGGAAACAGATGAAAAAGACCTTATTTTTGAGTCCTCCCTCTTTTGATGGGTTTGATGGGGCCGCAGGGGCCCGATATCAAGCAAAACGGGAAATTACCTCCTTTTGGTATCCCACTTGGTTAGCGCAACCAGCGGCCTTAGTCCCAGATAGTAAGTTAGTGGATGCACCGGCCCATTATCAAACCGTCGAGGATGTCTTAAAAATTGCCAAGGACTACGAACTGGTGATTATGTACACCAGTACCCCCACCTTACCCAACGATGTTAAATGCGCTGAAGCCATTAAAGCCCAAAATCCTGAGACACAAGTGGGGTTATTAGGGGCCCATGCTGCCGTTTTACCCAGCCAAACCTTAGAAGAAAATCCTATCATAGATTTTGTTTGTCGCAACGAATTTGATTACACTTGT
>JASJDD010000294.1 GCA_030065735.1 Crocosphaera sp. | reverse complement strand
AATTTGAGAGCTTACACTTGTAAGATTTCTCTAACAAGGCTCAATTTTACTTAAGTCCGTAGCGTCTACCATTCCGCCACGCCCCCGTCAGGTCAGAAACTAAATTAGCTTTTTTCACTGACAATTATCTATCATAGCATAAGATTGTCTTTTGGTTAACAAGTTTTTGGATTTTCTTTTGCTACGTTTAATTACAATAGATGTCGAAATTTACATCCTAGACTAAAATGCAGGATAATACGCCTTAAAATAGAGTCGAGGCAGTTAAGAAGCCAGAAGAGGTTTAATATGCTAGTTATTTTAACCCATGATAATATTTTATCTGTGAATCAAGTTTGTCCCGGTTGTTTACTGGCTGATCAACAAGGTACACCACGGTGGCACCACGGCAAACTGGGTTGTGGTCATTCTCTCGATAGAGTGGATACGCGACAAGCAAAAGTCTATGAGTGTGAAATGGGGTTCCAAGTGACTGAAGTTGATGGCCAACCCGCCTAAATACCAATAATATACTTACGCCATTCTTGATTACGATTGCCTCTAGTATGTTTTACTAATTCAAACTGTAAACTGCTATAGGGGCGGCGTGGTGAGTATTGAAGGTTCATCTGCGCTTCTTTGGGGGTACGGTTGCCTTTTTTGACGTTACAACGAACACAAGCAGTCACTAGGTTTTCCCAGGTATCTCCTCCACCTCGCGATCGCGGAATTACATGATCCAGAGTGAGTTGCTCTCCTTTGTAACGACAATATTGACAAGTATGGCGATCTCGTTCTAGGATATTACGGCGCGTTAGGGGAATTTCTTTATAAGGAACACGCACATAATGGCGTAATCTAATGACTGAAGGAAGGGGAAAGTCAGAATAAATCAATCGCTCGTTGTTCTCCAGTTGTTCGGCTTTGCCTTTGATCAACAGAACCACAGCCCTTCGCCAACTGGTTATATTGAGCGGTTCGTAGGACGCATTTAACACCAGAACCTTACCCATAGTTTATTTTCAGGAATTTCTCTGAGTTTAACCCAGATGTTAGCATAGTTAGTTGATTTTGTCTGCTCTCAAGGTGGCAAATTTTTTCTGGTTATCTAAAATGTCGAGGTGAAGACCCCCGTTACACGAATGTTAACGGTGGGATGAAACCTCGACCAGTATATAAACTGCGGAGCAACCATATTTTTTAGCAGTCGATAAGTATGACCTCAATAAGTATTGTCGTGTATTGGCCCATGATTTTCACTTTGCTAACAAACTAAACTCACAAGCTAGGCAGTCTAGTGCCGAAAGATCATGGTCAGCTATCTCTCGTTTCTACGACAACTGTAAAAAGAAGATACCTGGCAAGAAAGGCTATCCTAAGTTTAAGAAGAACTGTCGTTCAGTGGAATATAAAACTACAGGATGGAAGTTAGACTTAAATACTAGGAAAGCAATTACTTTTACAGACAAGAATAACATCGGTAGACTTAAGCTGGTAGGTACTTACGATTTACACTTTTATCCTATTGAATTGATAAAACGGGTCAGATTAATTCGTCGTGCCGATGGTTACTATTGTCAGTTCATCTTATCAATTGATGTGAAAATAGATAGCTTACCAGCTAATAGTTTGATTGGCTTAGACGTAGGATTAGAGTCTTTTTACACTGACCAGAATGGACAGAAAATTGATAATCCTAGATTCCTAAGAAAAGGAGAAAAAAAGCTTAAAAAACTGCAAAGAAGACTATCTAGAAAAAAGAAAGGGTCTTCTAACAGAAGGAAAGCTAGACAAAAATTAGCTAAAGCTCACCTTAAAATAAGTAGACAACGTCAAGACTTTGCTGTGAAGTTAGCAAGGTGCGTAATTTACTCTAACGATGTAATTGCCTACGAAGACTTAAGGATTAAGAACTTAGTTAAAAATCATTGTTTAGCTAAATCAATTAAGGATGCAGCCTGGTACCAGTTTAGAGAATGGATAGAGTATTTAGGGGAAAAACACGGCAAAATAACTGTTGCTGTGGCTCCTCACTATACTAGCCAAAAATGTTCTAATTGTGGGGAAACAGTTAAAAAATCTCTCTCAACAAGGACTCATATTTGTGCTTGTGGGTGTCAGTTAGATCGTGACGAAAATGCTGCACGCAACATCTTAAAAATTGGATTAAGTACGGTGGGTCACACCGGAACTTGGCTAAAAGATAGCCTAAACGCTTTGGGAGAGGATACCGCTACTTTTTCAGGAGCAATTCTGTCTAAGCAAGTAACCTCTGTGAACAAAGAATCTCCCGTTACAGCGACGATAGGAGCTTAACGGCGGGAGTGTCAATCAGAGTTCTCCACAAGGGGTGTTATTTTTCCCCATCCTATTGTGTCTTTTCCCCAGTAGTTAAAGAAGACATTATCTTTTAGTTATTACAGAATGAAGCCCTTATAAGATTTGACGACCGGTTAATATCCCTCTGACTTCTAACATAGCGGAATAGGTTGGGACAATGTGTAACGTTTCTTCTTCTGTTGTCAAATTTAAAGCAGTTTCTATGGCTTCTTTTAAGTTTTCTTTCACGATTAGTTTAACACAATCGTCATTTTTAGGTAAAGTTTCTTGACTATATTTGAGACGTAATGCCATGTCATAAGTGCGATCACCGCTAACTACTAAATTTCCACCTAATTTAACCAAGGGTTCTGTATCCACATCCCAGATCCAAGAAACATCAGTCCCATCAGGAATTCTATCATTTAATACTAATAAAGTTGTAGAAGATTTACCCATTTTTTTGATATCATTAACCGCCCTAATCGTTTCATTCATACCCACAGGATTTTTGGATAATAGAATACGAACGTGCTTACCTTTAATGGTTAATTCTTCTGCTCTACCAAAGGCGGCTTTAAAGTTTTTAACTGTTTGGAAAATAGCTGTTTTGTCGATGTTTAATTCTTGGGCAACTAATCCAGCAGCTAAGGTATTATATTTATTATAAACTCCAATCAAAATTTGTGGCCAGTCTTGACTATTTAAGGCTAATGGACTCTTTTGGAAGCCACATTTTTGACAATTATAATCCCCTAAATGGGATAAATAAACCCCTTGGTAGGTTAAAGGATAACCACAACTAGGACAGTAAATTGAATCAACAGCGTGGGGAATTTCCTCTAAATATAAACTAGGTTCAGAAAGACCAAAATAACGAACTTTTTGGCTTAATTTTTGCCCCAAGTAAGAAAGAGTAGGATCATCAGCATTTAAGATAATAACAGTATCAGAAGAAAGGGGAGCGATCGCTTTTTGCCATCGTTGACTAATGGCATCAACTTCGCCGTAACGATCTAATTGATCTCGAAATAAATTGAGTCCTAAAATAACTCTGGGTTGACAGTCTTTTAACAACAGTGGCACAATATTTTCATCGACTTCTAAGATGGCATAATCGGCCGTTAATGTACCAATTAAGTTGGTATTTCCCAATAAAGTAGTCACTAAGCCATTAATTAAATTAGCCCCAGTTTCATTGTGAGCAACTTTGTAATTTTGATCTTCTAAAATGGTTCTTAATAGGAGGGCAGTGGTGGTTTTGCCATTGGTTCCTACTACCAAAATAACCCCTTTTTTGACTTGTTCACAGAGTAAGGATAAGAGTCTAGGATGAAAACGACGAGAAATAGCCCCAGGTAGGACGCTAGCAGCCCCTAAACCTAAGAAACGAACCGCAGCAGTGATAGTTTTTGCAACCCCTACAGCTAACCCTAAACGAACACGATCCACTATATTCATAGTTTAGATAACTAATTCCAGATAAACTTCAAGTTATTTAGAATAACATGATTAACTTATTTTTGTTGATGTCTATAGGTTATAATAGTCTTTGATTTAATATCTAAACCTTCTAATTATTCTTTGTCTTCTTGATCTTCATTTCTCACTTGCTGAGATTTTTTTTCCTGGAAAAACTCAATGGCTTCATCCAGGTAACCCCAAAATAATTGAGCTAATTTTTCTTGTTGAAAGTTGGTAATATTTAGCACTTTATTTTGTCCGATAATTAAAATTTCAGGATGAGAATTTTTAAGGATAAATGAAGCTTTTATGTCTGAAATCTTAATTTTATCAACCATTTTATTATCAACAAATAATTTAAGATAATAGGGAGTCAGATAAATGTGTTTAATACGACTTAATTGCCACCCTTGATAAATAAAAACACCTAAAACTAAAACCAATTCTAAGATGTTACGCCAATGCCACTTAGGGGTCAACCATTGAAGAGGAGAAGATAAATAGATAAGATCTTCTTTTCCAGTAATAACTAAAATGATATTGTGTAATAATCCTCCCAGATTTATCATAAATCCACTCATAATTATAATAAAGAGTAAAAATCCTGCTTTTTCAAAGATCATTTTGACGAAATTCCAAGTATTTGACCATTGCCATTGGGTATAAATATGCCCTTTTCTTGAATTTTTTTCATATTTAACTCCTCCTAAATTTTGGTTTATTAAATGGGCTAAAGTTTCTTGATCTAATTTCTGTTCAGCATAATTTTCTTTACCTTGACTATTACTAAAAATAATATCAACTTTGAAATATTTGGCTAATTTTTTAGCAGTTAATAATGATTCATGGGCTAGAAGGTTTTCATCAATAACAAAATGTTTACCATTACATAAATTAATTTCTGTTTGCCACAGTTCATCTAAAATCTCTTGAAAAGCCCCTCCTAATAAAGGTGATTTTCTCAGAGAAATATAATTAACTTCCTCTAAAAAAAAACTTGCAAAAATAGATTGTGTTTGGCTGTTAGGTAAAGATAGACAGCAAATTATTTTATTGGCATCAATTTCGTAGATAAAAATGCCAACTTTGTAATTTTTCTGAAAATATTGATGTTTGGCAAACCAACAGTCGAAGTACCAAATGACTAAAAAAATAATTAAAATCAGTTGAATATAATCCCTTAAATAGTAACTAAGAAGAGACAGTAAACAAAAGACAACAAAAGCCAATAAGCTATCAAGTTCGTTATCAAGTTTTTTGCCATAAATTAACTCAGACCAAACTAGGTGAAGCAAAAATTCATAAATGGCTTGTAGCAGCTTTTTGACTTGGACTAAAGGAGAAATTATTTTGGCATACCAATGCTCACTTAAATAAGTGGTTGTTCCTTGAAAAATTAATTTTTTAGACATTGTTTTTTTGATTATA
>JASJDD010000293.1 GCA_030065735.1 Crocosphaera sp. | reverse complement strand
ATTCGACTAACAAGCGTAAGCATACTGGTTCGATGAAGCAACTAGGGCAGATGAAGCGTCAAAAGTCTCGACTAATACGAGGTTTGGGGGATTTGGAAACCCCGACTTCTCAAAAGTCGGGGTAGTTCATCCCGAAATTTTGATAAAGGAGATTCTAAGACCATCCCTCCGTCATGACTGCGTTGATAGGCAAAACGGGAGAGGCTAACAGTTGCCTGTGTCCAATGAGGTGCGTCTAAATCCAGTTCTGCTGATTCTACCATAGGAACTGCGATCGCTAAGGGTAAGACGGCATACTGTAACCAAGCTCGCTCATCCATCTGTTGTAGGGTGATGGCAAGTTGTTCCCCTGCTTCCTCTCCTTGTTGTTGGCTCAAATTCTGGGTTAATTGTTGTAGGGTGGCTGTTCCTTCTTTAAGATGAGCGATCGCATTTTCTAACCCCGCTATGGCTGGTATGATTAACCCAGAGGTGGCCATCTTTGTGTCGTTGTCAGAGGCAAAATCAAGAGTATAACCTTTTTCGGAAGGATTAACTTGAATCTCGGAATTGAGGGAAAGGGTAAAGGGGTTAGAACGCATAATATTCAGTGAACAGTTATCAGTTATCAGTTATCAATTATTTAGTTAGTTATCTTTAGATAACGATACCTAATTAGCCTCGTCAATTTATTGCGAGGCGGTATTGATGACAAACCTGAGAAGAATCATACACCGCCTTGAAATGAATTTCGAGGCTAATAAGAGGCGTTCATTGAAATGAACTATAATTCCTGTAAAGGTTGTGGTAAAGTGAACCCGTTCCTACTCGTCTTCCCCTTTAACCGACTTTAATTGATTATGATAGCAATTGGTGAGATCGTTAAAAATGGAATTGTCTTTGATCTAAAAAACTGGCAAAGAAAAATGTCTAACCCCGATAACTTTATTCAATTTGTTGACAACATTTTTGACACTTTAAATCAAAGAAATATTAACTATTTATTAGTGGGTGGTGTTGCTTTGTTAAGTTATGTAGAAGGAAGAAACACTCAAGATATTGATTTAATTTTAGCAAACTCAGATTTACATTCTTTACCAGAAATTAAAATCAAAGAAGAAAATAATGATTTTATTCGGGGAGAATTTGGAGCATTAACGATTGATATTCTACTAACTCAAAATAAACTATTTAACCATATTATTCAAGAATTTGCCACAATTCGGCCGTTTGGGGATAAAAATATTCGTTGTGTTACTGTAGAGGGTTTAGTAATTCTCAAGTTCTATGCTTTACCTTCTCTCTATAGACAAGGTAAATTTGAAAGAGTCAGTATCTATGAAAACGATATTCTTTTGTTATTGTTAAATTATTCTATCGATTTAAAGCCTATTTTTCAAATATTATCAGAACATTTATTACCAAGTGATTTAGAAGAAATTCGTAGTATTGCTGTTGAGATAGAATCAAGAATCGAAAGATTTTCTAAACAAAAGAAGAAGTTAGAGTAAAATGAATTTCGAGGCTAATAAAAAGCGTTCATTCAAATGAACTATAATTGATGTAAGCGATCGCTTTTCCCTATCTTCCTCTTGAGGTCAATTATGGTTCAAGCTGCCCCCAAACCCTTATCGCTTCAACTTCCCCCTCAGCTTGCCCTGCGTGTTACCCCAGAACAATTTGCAGCTTTAGCAGCAGCGAACCGTGAACTGCGCCTTGAACGAACTGCAACAGGAGAATTAATTGTGAATCCACCCACTGGCGGTAATACTGGAAAACGCAACAGCAAAATTATTTACTTTCTAGTTCGATGGATTGAGGAAGAAGGGGCTGATGGCGAAGCGTTTGACTCCTCCACTGGTTTCAAGTTACCCAATGGTGCCAACCGTTCCCCTGATGCTTCATGGGTAAGCCAAGCTCGTTGGGATGCTCTCACCCCAGAGCAACAGGATAGCTTTATCCCCTTGTGTCCCGATTTTGTGGTGGAATTGCGTTCTGAGAACGATACCCTTAAAGACCTACGTTCTAAAATGGAAGAATATATAGAGAATGGGGCAAAGTTGGGGTGGCTCATTGACCCGAAAAATAAACGAGTAGAGATATATCGTCCTGGAGAAGTAGTAGAGGTGCTGGAAAATCCCAGTCATTTATCTGGGGAAAGGGTGTTACCTGGGTTTAGCCTCAGCCTAAAGCGGGTTTGGGCTTGAGTTATCCTTAATTAACATCGCTCTACTCCTGACCCGTGCCAGGTATCCGGAAACCCCGAAGTATCAGCAGTTGCCCGTCAATTCATCGAGGCTAATCTTGCCCCCAGGCTGTCCTCAAAACAAAGAAGGAAAATGGAAAAGGGTTGTGGTAGGATAAAGTTTTTCCTACTCTTCTTCTCCTTCATAGGAACAAAATATACAAGTCGCCTCCTCGAGCTTTGAATATTGGGGTAGTGTATGTTTGCCTGAGAGAGAGGCTTCTTCTAGTTCAGCCAATATCTTTAATGATTTTCCCAGAAAATGTTGCCATTGAATAAGCTAAAGTAATCAATGTTAAATGATTGTTATAAATTTCTGGTAACATTTTAGGTCAGGCTGCGATCGCCAATTTTAGAGCATCTTTGTTTGTACCACAGTTGGTTTAAACTGTCATCTGCTAAGGCTTTCAAGCCGTGTCCCCACGCCAGAAGATGCTCCTTTGTTTTTTAGGAATTTATTGCTTTTGCTTACATCGAACTCAGGTGTACAAACAAGCTCCCTGTCGGACTTGAACCGACGACCTACTCATTACAAGTGAGTTGCTCTACCAACTGAGCTAAGGAAGCGATTGAGAACTGATTTCTAATCAGTTACTCCGTATTGAGGTTAGGCTAACACTCGATATCGATGGACATTTTGACGCTCTCCTTAATGGAAGTAAGGAGATTCATACTGACTAGCATTATCTTAGCATATTCACGGCATTTAAAAATGCGGTGCGACCCCGCGCCGGTTTCCGGGGCAAGGGAAAGCGCACCAAGAGAGCCAAGTTGCTCTACATCACCTGTTTAAAAACAGGTGTTTTGAACATCCCGTGTTTGGTTATAACATAAACTATCACAACGATTAAGCGATACTATTTTCCATTGCCCAACGAGCTAACTCAGTTCGGTTCTTAAGACTGGTTTTATTGAGCATATTAGAAACATGACTTTCTATCGTGCGTTGACTGACACTGAGTTCCTCGGCAACCTCTCGATTAGAAAGTCCTCGAGCTACCAATTGAACGACTTTTTTTTCTGTTGGGGTTAATTCTACATTACTGGGAACCTGAAAATGGCTAGTGCCATCTAAAAACATATTGGCGTTACGGCTCATCAAACGTTCAGCTTGTTTGATAGAAGACTCCACTTGAGCGATTAACTCTTCTGGTTCAAATGGCTTAACCATATAAACATCAGCACCAGTATTGAGTCCTTTTACCCTATCTTGGCTTTGTCCTTTTGCAGAAAGAAACATCACAGGAACCCAATTGGTACGAGCATCTTGACGGACTTTTTCAATTAGCGTATAACCGTCCATTTCCGGCATCATAACATCGCAGATGATCAAATCAGGAATGTCTTTGGTTAGGACTTCGAGAGCTTCTTTGCCATTTTCTGCTGTGGCCACTTCATACCCTCGGAATTCCAGATAATCTTTCACTAGCAAAATCAGGTTAGGATCATCATCAACTAATAATAAGCGCTTATTATCTTTTTGGGATTTATCTTTTAAGGGTTGCATTTTCTTTTCTCAGGTAAATTTTGATAAGGATTGTGTTTAGAAGTATTTGTGAAGATTAAGACTATTTTAATTCAATCTTAACCTACAGTGACCATTTTAAGTAACACTTTATTACGTCTTCTGGTCTATTATCTCATGATCAAGGTCAGTGGATTTATTTTCAATAGTTTTTGATTGAGGTATATTAAAGGGGTCAGGTAAAGTATGGATACACAAGGCATAGTCTTCGACAATTTGATTACCAATAAGATGTTCTTGAATAATGCGTTCAATGACTTCAGGGGTTGCTTGACGATACCAGACCCCATCAGGATAGACCAGAAGGATAGGCCCTGCCATACAAACTCGTAAACAATTGGCTTTTGTCCGAAAAATACAAGAAGGTTTTGCTTCTGTTACTTGATCGAGTCCTAGTTCTTTAAGACGACGTTTAAGGTAGTCCCAAGCTTCGAGACTCTTCGCTTTAGAGCAACATTTGGGTTTAGTTTGATCGGCACAAAGAAACAAATGTCTTTGAATTCGAGTAAGCCCCAAGGTTTTAATCGTTTCTGATAAACTATCTTGGGATTCTAATGGGGGTTGAATATTGGGTGCTATTTCTTCTGAAGTATTGACAACTGGTTCGCTCATTGAAGTTTATTCCAGAAGGATTCATTCTCCATTTTAAGCTGTAACAAGATTTTTCGGAAGTGTAAAAAGAGAATTTTTGAAAAAATTAACCCTCATTCAATAAACCTCTGTAATTTTATTTAATTTTTTTGGGGTTTGCTTTCAATCTCTAAGTATTATCACGCTGTCTGCTTAGATCGTTTTGAATTCAATGGTGCGTCAAAGAATTTATATTAAGAAATTATCAGGTTAACTTACCATTTCAAAACAGCAGCATCTACACCTTTTTCTCGTCGTATTTTTCCATCTTTCTCAAACCAATCAATCACTTGTTGATGGGTTAATTCTTCTACAGAAACTTCTAAATCTTTAGCAATTATGGTTAATAATCTTAAAGAAGAAATAGTTAAACGAGTTAAAAATTTTTCAGGAGCAGTTAATAAGGCTTTATCCACATCGGCTGATTCTTCAGGGGTTAAAAATTGAGCAGGAGATCCAGGTTGATTCATATTTATTTAATTGATAATTACTATATCTGCAATTAGTTGATTGTTTTAACTATTCAAGCTTATTCATTGAGTACAATTTTAGCATAGGTTTGGAATAGTGTGGGATGTGTGGGATGTGTGGGGAGAATTAAGATAGTTTGATTAATCCAACCTGACCCAATCTCAATATGATTAAAATCTTTGCTGGTGTACTTTCTTCTTTCTTTTTTAGGGATTTGTGAACTACCCCAACTAAATCAAAGATTATAGTTGGGGCTTCTAACTTCATTGGGAGTTGCGTCTAGAAGGCAAGAAATCTTACCCCCTAGCCGTCTTACACTCCCTCCATTAGCAGTGTCGCTGGTT
>JASJDD010000023.1 GCA_030065735.1 Crocosphaera sp. | reverse complement strand
GTTTGGCACGATCTCTTAGGAACCCATTATTTAGCCTTAGCGGACATTATTGCTGCTTATAAGGGGGAATCTCTGAATGTTTCTGCTACCCGCATTTGGACGGCTAAAGAGTGTCTCAAAAAAGCAGGAATGATGGTGGATGCACCGTTAATGTTGATGAGTCGCAAGGCGGGATCTCAACCTAAAAATAACAATGCTCAGGTGGTTTGGTTAACCGCAGGAGAGACAGTTATTGGCACGTTTTTAGTCAGTGTCAAAGGGTTTGAGACACCGTTAGTTTTTGCTGTGTTAGTTGAGGAGGTGAAAGAAGAATGCCAAGGCCATAAACAGACTATAGCTAATGTTATCTAAGTTTTTTGCTGGTTTAAAACAAATCAGCACTTGTATCACCCAAATAATGAGGAAATAAACCATAATGAATCTTTGTAGCGTCCGCTTTTTGAGTAACTATCCTTTGACTGGTCTAGGTTTGGCGTTAGCATCAGTGGGATTTTCTGTCTCGCCAGCCCAAGCTATTCTCAATGGAACCGACATTGACGACGATGTCCAAGCTCAAATTGGTCTAGTTCGATTTGTAAATGCAAAAGGTCAAGGAGAGTTCTGTACAGGAACTCATTTAGAAAATAATCTGCTACCACAAATTAGTTTTGTCCTTACTGCTGCTCACTGCAATGGAACCAGCCTTAGATTTCAACCAGGTGGTGATTCAGCAACAGCTATTAACAGCATGAGGGCTATCCCTCACCCCAATTTTAATTTTCCCGATCAAGGTGGTCTTATAGAAGATGACGACTTAATGTTGTTCAAAATACCGCATCAGGCAAGCCTAGCCACCAGTAGAATTAGGAGAGGAACTGGTCTAGCGATTGGCGGCACCTATGAACTAGTTGGTTTAGGCAATCCTCCGAACGCTGGTGACATTCAGAAGCGAACAGGTTCGTTTACTATTGATGTGCTATCACCTAAAAGCTTAAAAGCACAAGCTAATCAGCCTCCTCCGGCTAATTCCCCCGTTACAAAAGGAGGAGACTCGGGAGGTCCCTACTATGCACCCAGTATTGTTAACGGCGGTAATGCCATCGCCGCTATTCATGATTCTGGTGATGGAATAAATAGATCAACTAGCACCGTGCTTCTGAATGCGGAACCTCTTCTACGCTATCGTGACTGGATTGATAGTTACACGCAACGCTCGATTTTCTGGGATAATCTTCGGCTTGGTGGAGTCCTTGATGGTTTTGAAAATGATGCCAATAACAACGGTTTAGATGATGATTGGGTACTTGAGAGTGTCACACACCCTATCTTTGGAAACATTGTTCCTAATGATAGTTGGACTGCCATAGAAGCCATTACACCAATCAGAACTGAAGCAGACAGAGCGCAAGGTCAATGGTTAAACCCTAACTCAATGGCTCCTTCTGTACTTAGCAGAACACTATCTTTGCCATCAGCAGGTCTCCTAGAAATCGACCAGAGGTGGAATAGTTTAGGACTATCCGACGATCTGGGTATTCAAGTTGGTAACGGACCAGTGCAATGGAGTGGTCTTTTGAATTCTTCACTAGCCAACCTCGACCAATGGATGACCCGTTCAATGCAAGCTCAAGCTGGAGATGTAACTGTATATCTTTTGTTTGGTCCTTCTGCTCCCATCTTCAATAGTGGTGCTTCAGCTGGTGGTTCTTCAGTCCTTCCTCTTCCTATTTCCTTCTCTGTAGATGGTGGAGCATTTAACCCACTCCGAAATGGCATAAATGCTCCCATACCTAATCCAGCAGATGGACTCGCAGTACCCCCCGCACCCGATCCTAACGATGTTTGGGCCCTTGGCACTGCTCCAGGATCAAGAGGTTACGCAACTGAAGGCGAAATATTCCAGTCATCAGGAGCCATCTTAGGTCTTCCTCCTGATGGGACTAACGTAGATCGGATGTCTAGTGCATTAGGAATTGGTCCTTGCCCTGGCGGTCCCCCTTATGTTGGGCCCTTTAATCCCAACCCAGGAGATCCCTTATCCTGTCCACCACCCCCTGGAGGTCCATTGGGAACTTTTGGTTTGCAACCTAATGACAACATTATCTCATCTTCCTACGGCATGGATAGTGGCGAAATCTTACAATTCTCTGTTGATCCTGATGCTCAGGGTCTTCCTGGCACTGACGTATTTATCCAAGCTAGTGCCGACGAGGCAGCAGGAGATATCTTTAAGACTCCCGAGTTTGAGCCTTTTGGCTCCTACATTCTCGACCACATTGTTGCTGGTCATGTCCTTTCCCCTGCGAACAAATTGAATGATCTCTATCGAGATGAGCGTGAACTTGGTCTTCAGGGATCAGATAAAGGCGATAATGGGGAACCAGCTACTCCTGATGATTTGGATGGTTTTGAAGAAGCAGATACAGGCGATCCTTTCTGGGGTGTTGATATCGATGTTAACGGCATTGTCGATTTTGAAAAATTCAGCTTTTTCAGCTTAGATGAAGTCTCTCCGTCTCTTGGTGGTCCGTTTACTTCAGACGATATTTTTGTAACCACTGCTCCAGGTTTTAACTTTGGTATTTACGCTGATGGTGTACTCGACATCAAACTTTTACCTGGAGATATCCTAGATGCACTGGCACTTTCAGATATTGGGGGATTTGGTTTTGGTCCATCAGGCAATGCTCCCAACGGTATTCTAAATCCTGGGGCTGATGAAGCTTTGTTCTCCCTAGTTGAAGACTCTCCAAGCCTCTTGAATTTCGGTGTTTCACCAGGGGATGTGTTCTATACAGACTTTATTCGTCCTTTCAATCCATTGTTACGTTGGACTGAAGGTGGTAGTCTCTATGCACGTCATGATGAGATCGGACTTGAGTTTGATGATGAACTCAATGCTTTGGATATTAAACCGAGTGTCCCCGAACCCAGTTCAATCATAGGACTCTTTGCTCTTGGTGGACTAGGATTAACCCAACTTCGCAAGAAACGCCAATAGCAATTTAGGTTTCTTATAAAAGAATTGTACAAAGAGAAAAGGTAGAGTAATTTGCCCTTTTCTCTATTAATGATGAGGAAAACTTAATGCAAAAACGTCAAGTTCGTTTAATTTCTCAACTAACAACTACCACCACTATTTTGGGTTCAGTAATATGGGCATCTGCTGCTTATAGTGCTACCTTTTTTAAACCACATTTACCCGATTTTTATCAACATCAGAAAGCTGGCCCTGATGTTCAAACAGAAGATGAGAGTAAAGTTGTGCCAGGGTTTCCCAGTGCTGCTCCTAAACCAGGTAATGTACCTAGCTACGATTTGATACCTAATTGGTGGGAAAAAAATGGTGGTTGGTGTTGTGTGACCGCTTTTGTTAACTCCTTCTATTTTTTGGAGAAAAACTATGGATATCATGGTTTATTTACTCGCACTGGAGGAGAAACTAAGAATTGGTTGGAACAAATGATTTATGCAATCGAAGATTTTGCTGAAGATTTCTTTTTCGGTGGATTACCAGCATTACCTCCAGGAGAAGATCCTGACGACTATGATTTTAGAGCAAGACACCTGAGAAAAATAGAAGAAGAGAGTAAACAGAAGCTGGAAAATTCAGGGAAAAAGCCAAAGTCTCCATTATCCTATTCTCGATTTGTTGAAAGTGGAGGACAAGTTGTGCGAGGAACTTATGATAATAAAGGGAAATTGGCATTAGTGAAAGATGTATCTTCTACTTTTAGTTCACTGTTTGAAGCTTACCATGCTGAATTGTGTCGTAGCGAAGATGTAACAGTTCGTTTTGAAGGAACTTCTATTGAAGGAGATCCTTGGTGGGAAGGAAGTTTCCATGTTGTAACCGGTGCTGGAGTAGCAGATTGTAAAGATAATACTAACAAAATGTTTTGGTTTGCTGATCCAGATAAGCGAAACGTGATAGTTGATGGAATGTATCCTAACAATGATGATGTCAGACAGCCTTATCCAAATATAGTAGGAGGAAATCCTCCAATTCCCATTGGGGAAAAACATTACGAGAAAGTGACAGTTGATGCTAATGGGGTTATTACTGATGGAATTTACAAAGGAGCAAAAATTGCTGAAATTGTTGCTATTAGTCCTACTCATGTCCCCGAACCCAGTTCAATCTTAGGACTCTTCGCCCTGGGTGGACTGGGATTAACCCAACTTCGCAAAAAACGCCAATAACTTAACGTAGGGTGGGTATTGCCCACCTTACCCCTATATTTCCACGTCTAAAAAATGAAGACCACCTACTTCTAATTGTAGAAAAACCAAGACAAAAAACGAATGACAAAAAGGTTTCTAAAAATCAGCAAATGTGACCTTCAAACAATTACAAACCCCTTGCCAATCTCGTTCTGAAAGATGTCCAATAACAACTATATTTGTAGACACAGGTAAAGTAACAAGAAAACTCCGAAACATTGATTCTGTCCGTAAACCTGCTAATTGCCAATCTTGAAGCAGATAATCTGTTGACCCTAATATGGCTGTTTTTGTCGTAATTAACCCCAAAATTACATCAGGGCGATTGGTATTATAAATAGTAGAAGAAAGAACAACAGCAGGACGACGCTTAATTCCTTTAACTCCTGGAAAATCTACCGTTACGACATCACCAGAATTAAAAGACATTAAACCAATTCCTCACTGTCTTCCCCAACTTCATTACTATACTGCAAAGAAAGGGCAACTAAATCGTTTTGATCTTCTTGGGTCCAAGTCTCACTTTCATCAATCACCATCACTTTTTTTTCAGCTAGATTATTTAAAATAAGAGAAGCTAAATAAAGTTGCTCATGAGGAGACAAATCATTAATAATTTTTTCATAAACCTTTTGTATTTCTGCCTCTGTTTTTAACATAAACCTTGATTATAATAAGTACCACGCCTATTATATCAAAAAAGGATAATTCATTAAAGATAAGATTGCTGATGAGATTGTTGAATTTTTTCTGCGATCGCCTGTTTACGATTTTCCCGTAATGATAAATCTGATGACGCATCTTGAAGCAAATATTTAGGATGTCCTCCCCTTCTTTCAACAATGGTTTGGCGAGGGTTTAAGGTTAACCAATGCTCATAAATTAGTTTTTTAAGGAGTGCTTGAACGCATTTTTTACCTGAAATAACTGGTAATTTTCCCATCTCTAAACCTGTACAGTTTCATAATAATCTTGAGGAATAGGTTCTCCATTTTCAATTAATGACTCAAGATAAAGTTCGATAGCTTCTTGAATATTGTCTAATGCTTCTGAGCGAGTTTTTCCTTGACTAATACAACCAGGTAAACTGGGAACTTCTGTTACCCAGTATCCATCTTCTCCAGGAGATAAAAGTACAGTTCGCTTTGTTTTGCTTTTTACTTTTTTCATCGTTATTATTATAAATACTATGCTTATTATATCAAATATTATTGGATGATACTATTCAAATGGTTATCTGTATGGATAATTTTGAAAGACAGTTGAGATGAATTTCCTAACTTAAGCAACCCTAATCCAATCTTAAGGAATCATCGTCACCTAGTCATCTAATGGTTAAAATCGTCTATATTATTAGGTTTGAAGCACTTTTGAGCTTTAATTTCTTAACTTCTGATTTAAGTCCCTAAACTTAGGTTGTATTTTTGAGCAATACGTTTAATCATGGTAGATGGTTAGGGAACAACAGTGGAGCAGTTAGTCTAGTTGTTGAAAGTGAAATCCTGAAAAGTGTGTCGCCTAAATCTTGGCAAACTTAGGAATGAAGTCACGTTACCCCAAAGTAAAATGGCCTAATTCCGTCGGATTAATTTTCAAGACACTACTAACTGTTTTTTTGTGTATTGATTTGTCATTCTCAGGAAATTTCTAATATGACTAGATCAAAAAGTTGTGAATTGACATCCACCCCCGTTAACCTATCGGTGTAACGGGGGATTTCCTAAAACAAGCTTAATTGCTTATGTAGATAGGTTAGAAGAAATGACCACTATTCAAGGTTGGATTGATGATGCTAACGTTAATTTAATGGGTATTGTTGGGTTAGGTGGAATCGGAAAATCTGCCTTAGCTGCGTATTTTTATAATAAATTTTCTACTCCTCCCACACTCCCCACACCTCCCACACTCCCCACCCTCAAATTTTGGGCTGATGTTAGTTTAAATCCAGATTTTGCTGCCTTTGCTGAATCCATCATTAAGGGTTTATCAGGAACAGTAAATGCAACGGGTGACGTTAATATTTTAATTGCTGATTTATTCAAGATTTTACATCAAAATCGTTGTTTATTGGTGGTGGATAATATTGAAACCTTGTTAGACGAATCGGGAGAATGGTTAAGTGAAAATTATGCAACATTTTTCCAGCGTTGGAAGCAACAGGGACACACCAGTATTTTATTGTTAACCACAAGAGATAAACCTAACCTTTATCGAGGGGATAATTATTGGTATTCTCTGGGGACTTTCACTGTTGATGAAGGTAAAACTTTATTAAAAGCGTTACAAATTCAAGGAAGCGACAAAGACTTAGAAAATTTAGTTACTAAAATAGATGGTCATGCGTTGACCTTAAGATTAGTGGCAGCATACCTGAGAGAATATTGTGATAGTCAAATAAGTCAAATCAGAGAATTGGGGTTAGATGAATTTGAGTTAATTTATAACGAAGCATCAGGACTGCATCGCAATAAAACCGATGCACGGCTATCATGGATATTAGAACAACATTTAACCCGTTTAAGCGAAAAACAAAGACAATTTTTAGTTAATTTATCCGTCTACCGTCAACCCTTTGATGTAACAGCAGCAACAGGAATGTATATCAATGTTAACTTGACAGAAGGAGAGACAAAAGAAACAATCAAACCCATAGAAGTAAAAAAAGAATTACAAAACTTATTCAATCGTTCCTTATTATCTCGTAGCGATGAAAAAGGTTATGAATGTCCCCTATTACTTAAACCCTATTTACAGAAAAAATATCCCGACTTAAACCAATGTCATCAAACAGCGATTAATTATTATTTATCTATTGTTCCCCCGAAACCCTGGACAAACCTGGATGAGATACAGGGATATTTAGAGATTTTTTATCATTGGTATCAATTGGGAGAATATGACGAAGCATTTGATTATTTGCATCAGGTTGATGAGTTTATTATTTTCCAGGGATATTATGACCTTCTGATAAAATATTATTCAGATATAATCAGAGGATATAAGAAAAATAAAAAGAAAGATAATAGAAAATATGCACAATCACTTAACAACTTAGGTGATACTTATAATCTCCTGGGACAATATAAACAGGCCATAGAATACTTGCAACAGGCCTTAGATATCTCTACAGAAATTGGAGATAGAAACAGTGAAGCACATTCCTATAATAATTTGGGGAATGCTTACAATTACGTAGGAAAATATCAACAAGCTATAGAATGTCTTCAGCAGTCCTTAACTATTTATAAAGAAATTGGTGATCATAAAAGCAAAGCGAATTGCTACAATAATTTGGGCATTACCTATGAATCTCTTAGAGACTATGAACAGGCCATTCAATACTATGAAAAGTCTTTAGCTATTGCAATTGAAACAGATAACCCAAATGTACAGGAAAAATCGTATAATAATTTGGGTTTAGTTTACAAATCCTTAGAAAAATATAAGCAAGCAATAGAATACTATAAAAAGTCTTTGGCTATCTCTACAGAATTAGGTAATCGTCCTGGTGAAGCTTCTTCTTATATTAATTTGGGTTCTGCTTACTGTGACTTGCAACAATATGAACAGGCAATAGAATGCTATCAACATTCTTTAGCTATCGATATAGAACTTGATGATTATCTAGGTAAAGGTGATTCCTATCTTGGTTTAGGAAATGCTTACCAATCCCTGGGAAAATATGAACAAGCGATAAAATATTATCAACAGTCCTTAGCTATTGAGATAGAAATGGATAATTATGAAGGTGAAGCTAATTCCTATAATAATTTAGGGAATGCTTACCATTCCTTGGGAAAATATCAAGAAGCGATAGAATACCATCAACAGTCTTTAGCTATCACTACAGAAATCGGATATAGACAAGATGAAGCAAAATCCTATAATAATTTGGGGAATGCTTACCATTCCTTGGGAAAATATCAAGAAGCGATAGAATACCATCAACAGTCTTTAGCTATCACTACAGAAATTGGCCATAGAAACAGTCAAGCAAAGTCCTATAATAATTTGGGAAATGCTTACTATTCCCTGGGACAATATCAACAAGCGATAGAATACTATCAACAGTCCTTAGCTATCAAAAGAGAAATCGGCGATCGCAAGGGTGAAGCTAATTCCTATAATAATTTGGGTCTTGCTTACTATTCCCTGGGACAATATCAACAAGCGATAGAATACTATCAACAGTCCTTAGCTATCAAAAGAGAAATCGGCGATCGCAACGGTGAAGCTAATTCCTATAATAATTTGGGGAGTGTTTACGATTCCCTGGGACAATATCAACAAGCGATAGAATACCATCAACCTGCATTACAACTGTATCAACAATTAGGAAATTCCTACAATCTTATTCGCTGTCTTGATAACTTAGGTAATACTTATCTATCCTTAAAACAATACTCCCAAGCAATAGACTGTTATCAAGAAACCCTAGAAATTAAACGAAGTTTAGAAGACAAGGAAGGGGAAGCAAGAACATTAATAACCCTTGGTCAAATCTATTCTCAAATAGGAAAAGCAAAAGAAGGTTATGCTTTATCTTTTCAAGGTATTCAGATATTACAAGAATTAGATTTACCTCTCTCAGAAATGCCATATCCTCAGTGGTTAAAATCTTTGATACAATTTGCACAACAGAGTAAACTGCAACTGATTTTATGTTTTGTTTTTGGAATGATTGCCTTTCCCTTTACATTAGTGGGTTTGATTTTATTATTAATTTGGAGATGGATTAAATCAGTATTATGAATTATGATGAACTGTAGCGAAAAAATTGAGGATAAAGAATGAATGCAAATTGTTTGGACACACCATGCAGAAGAAAGACAAAAGCAATGGCAATCAAAATTAGGAATTACAAGGGAGGAAGTAGAAACTGTATTAAATAATCCACAACAGGTTATCATTGAAAATGAAGTCTTTATTGCCCAATCTAAAAAAGGAAATGGTTTGATAAGAATCGTCTTTGTAGAAATCGGCAACACCAGAAGAATTTTAACATTATACTGGACAAATCAAATTAATCGATATTGGCAGGAAAACAACCATGAAAGTTAAATACGATCCAGAATCAGACATTTTAATTTTTATCATCAAAGATATTGCACCCTCCAATGCTATTTCAGAAGCAGGAGGAATTATTATTAGTTATGATGAGACAGGTGAACCCATTAGCATTGAATTTCTAAATGCTTCTAAAAGACAATTAATTAATCCCCAAGAAACTATTTTACAAATCTATCAAGAAACTTAGAAACATTTAAAATCCTATCCTTTATAAGCAAAAACATTAACTTGAATAGCTTTAATGGGTTTAGTGTCTCCTTGAAGCATCAGACGAACCTTTTCAGTAATTTCACTACTAAAAATCACTTCTCCACAACGACAACAAACCTTAGCAGGAATATTTTCGACGATAACTAATTTTCCTTTAACCTCAAAAGTTTCATTAACCTTTTGTTCTTGAAATTCCTTCGATCCGCAATTATAACAAACAGACATATTTACCTCGATTTTGAATAATTAACATTATCGAATATAAGATGAATTATTGATTAGGAATTAATGGAGTTAGTTGTGTTAATAGTTCAGGGATATCTTTTTCAATAGCTTTCCAAACAATTTCCATGTCAACCTCTTTATATTCATGAGTAACACGGTTTCGCATTCCTTTAATTTTAGCAAAGGGAATGTTTGGATAATTTGCTTTAAAAGTTTCTGATAAACGATTAACTCCTTCTCCAATAATAATGATTTGATATAAAACAGATGACTGGGTTTTTTCATCCTCTAAAAAATCATCTTGATTCATTTCTCTTGTAAAAACTAAAATCAACCGACAAGCTTTAACTATATCTAAAATAATTTCCTTATCTCTTGACATAAATAACCTCATTATTATCTAAAATGTTGCGACGACGAATCCAATTATCACTTTTTTCTATAGATTTTTTTGTGACCACATCTACTGAACGATTTAATAAGTTGGTCAATTGTTGTTCTAAGGTTTCTAAATCTAAAAGACTTATATTACTTTTAGCTTCAAAAGTAACCAAAATATCAACATCACTATTATCTTTAAAATCATCCCGTAAAATTGAACCAAATAAAGCCAATTCAACAATTTTCCATTGATGACAAAATTGGATGATTGTTTCTAATTCAATTCCTAACCGTTCTCTAATTTTAGGTTTAACTTCTAGTTGATAATTTCCCTTAACCATAATTTTTCAGTTCTCAAGATTAACAATTATACCAGTCGAAGCATGGATTAATAAAAATGTTACTAAAAGTCCCTACCTATTAATTTTAGTTGGTGGTAGGGCATAATAATATTATGCCCCTACATTATCGAATAATGCCGAAAAAAATTAGAGAATTAAAACAAATACTCAAAAAAGCAGGATTTACCTATCAACCCGCAAAAGGAAGTCATACAAAATGGTCACATCCTTTATTATCTGGTAAAATAACGTTATCTGGTCAAGATGGAGATGATGCCAAGCCTTATCAAGAAAAAGATGTCAATAATGCTTTAAACAAACTAGCTAAAATTAAGGAGAATCAATTATGAATAATCACTACACAATTATTATTCAATGGTCAAACGAAGATCAATGTTATGTTGTTACCCTTCCTGAATGGGGAGAATTTTGTCATACTCATGGTAATACTTACGAGGAAGCGTTAAAAAATGCTCAAGAAGTGTTAGAATTATTGATAGAATCTGCTTTAGACAATCATGAAATTTTACCAAAACCTCAATTTTTTAATCAGTCACTTCAATTAGTTAGAACGGGAAAATAACTATAGAAAAATCAATGAAATACACTATTGTTATTCAATGGTCAGAAGAAGATCAATGTTTCGTTGTTTTTTTATCAGAATTTGAAAACGTTATGCAACCTGTAACCCACGGAGAAACTTATCAAGAAGCTTTTAATAATGCACAAGAAGTTTTAGAATTATTAGTAGATTCAGCTATCTTAGACGGTCAACCACTACCCGAACCTAAACAACTCTTTAAAGTTGCTTGACCACTATCAGAAGAGTGGATTTTATACTGATAACTGATAACTGTTCACTGATAACTGATAACTGAAAAAACTGTCACTGTTCCCCTCCAAAACACAGCATTGAAACCCTAAGATGGGAACAATAACCCCATGATTAGCTAGTCTATAGTGGAAAACCATTACTAATATTAATGCTATGACCACCATTCCCGAATATGCTAACCTCACCGCTTTACCTGATGTATGGGCGATCGCAGCCAAAAAATTTCCCGATATCCTTGCACTGCACGATCCCCACAGTAAACCAGAAGTTAAACTCACCTACGGTCAGTTATACCAACAATTAGAACAATTTGCAGCCGGATTACAAGCATTAGGCGTGACCCCAGATGATAAAATTAGTTTGATTGCTGATAATAGTCCCCGTTGGTTCATTGCCGATCAAGGATCAATGTTAGCCGGTGCAGCCAATGCCGTCAGATCAGCCCAAGCAGATAAAAACGAATTAGCCTATATTTTAAGAGATAGTGATAGTAGTACCCTGATTGTAGAAAATCAGAAAACTTTAGCTAAAATACGGGCATTTTGTGACGAAATCCCTCTACAATTAATCATTCTACTCAGCGACGAAACCCCCAAAACAGACGATCCCATCAAAACCTTAAACTTTCCCCAACTGATGGAACTAGGGGCAAAAAATAGTCTACAACCCGTCACTAAAAATGACAAAGACTTAGCCACTTTAATCTACACATCAGGAACCACAGGACAACCCAAAGGTGCAATGCTATCCCATGGCAACCTCTTGCATCAAGTCAAAAATTTAGATTCTGTGATCCAACCCAAACCAGGAGATAGTGTTCTGAGTATTTTACCATCCTGGCATTCCTACGAACGTAGCGCAGAATATTTCCTATTGTCCCAAGGATGCACCCTCATTTATACCAATATCCGCAACTTTAAGACCGATCTCAAACGGTTTAAACCCCATCACATGGTGGGGGTTCCCCGTCTTTGGGACTCCCTCTATGAAGGAATACAGAAGCAACTGAGGGACCAAAGTCCCACCCAACAAAAAATAGTTCAATTTTTCTTCAATATTTCCCAAAACTTTATTCTGTCTCGACGCATCGCCAATAATATGAGTTTAGAACACTTCGATGCGTCTGCTGTAGAAAGGTTCATAGCGCGACTTAAAGCCATTTTTCTCGCCCCTTTACACAGTTTAGGGGATAAATTGGTCTACAAGAAAATTCGGGACGGTATAGGGGGCAATTTTGAAACTTTAGTGAGTGGTGGGGGTTCTCTGGCCAAACATCTTGACGACTTCTACGAGATCATCAATGCCCCCGTTTTAGTGGGTTACGGCCTCACCGAAACCTCTCCCGTTACCAATGCACGCACCCATAATCATAACCTACGGGGTTCTTCTGGTCAACCCATTCCCCATACAGAGATCAAAATTGTAGACCTCAATACCCGTGAAGCGGTTCCCCAGGGAAAACGAGGGGTTGTTCTCATTCGGGGTCCTCAAGTGATGCAAGGATACTACAAAAAACCCGAAGCCACCGCTAAAGCGATCGATCCTCAAGGATGGTTTGATAGTGGGGACTTAGGATGGATCACCCCTATGAATGATTTAGTGATTACCGGGCGGGCCAAAGATACCATTGTATTGAATAACGGGGAAAATATCGAACCCCAACCGATCGAAGATGCTTGCGTTAGAAGTCCTTACATTGACCAAATGATGTTAGTCGGACAAGATCAAAAAGCATTAGGGGCCTTAATTGTCCCCAACTTAGACGCATTGCAAACATGGGGCAACAATCAACAACTTAATCTGACTTTTCCCCCTGAAGACGCAAGCAGAGAAACGATCCTCAGTAGCGATCTTTATGAGAAACCCGTTCAAGACTTATTCAAACAAGAACTCAAAAAAGAAGTCAAAAACCGACCAGGATACCGTCCTGATGACCAAATTAAAGCCTTTGAACTGATCTTAGAACCCTTTTCTGTTGAAAATGGTATGATGACCCAAACCCTAAAAATAAAACGGCCTGTAGTCACAGAACGATATCAAGGTATGATCGACGGGATGTTTGAATCTTAATCATTGAAACAATTAGTCAACGGAGAGAATCCTTATGGAAGAAGCAAACACCAGTTTATTACTCAAACGGCCAGTTAATTTAAAAGTTATCGTTACCTCACGCTGGAAAGAAGAAATGCAGCAACAACTACAAGCACAAATTAACCAGCTTGACAACCAAATGCAACAAGTTGAAATGCAAGGACAACGGGCCATTGCTGAGATCCAAAAAAAAAGCGTATCCCCTCCAGGCCCTGAAACAACCCAACAAATTGATAATATTCAATTGCAGGTTAATCAGAAAAAAAGTGAGTTTTTAGAACGGAAAAATCAATTCTTACAACAAATGCAGCAAGTTCAAGTGGTCGAACTCGAACAAGAAGTGGTTCAAGGACAAATGGAAAGCTTTTTCCGCGTCGAAAAAGGAGACAACTTGGTCAAAAAATTAAACGTAGAAATTGTGATTCGTGACGGCGTAATTGAAGAAATTCGCGGAGAAATTTAAGCTCCATAGGGGTAATTTACAAATTACCCCTGCAAAAATAATGGTATGCTATAGACAGAGACATAAGCCCTCACCTATGCCGTTAGTAATTTTAGTTGCCGATGACGATCTAGGAATTCGTGTCGCCGTTAAGGACTATTTAGAAATGCACGGTTATGTAGCCATAACCGCTCAGAATGGAGAGGAAGCCTTTTCCTTAGTTCAAACTTATCGTCCCCATTTATTGGTATCAGATATTAAGATGCCACGGAAAGACGGTTATACCTTAGTAAAAGAACTGCGACAGTTGCCGGAATTTCGCTTACTTCCCGTGATCTTCTTGACTGAGTGCGATAGCACAGAAAACCGCATTCAAGGGTATCAAGTGGGTTGTGATGTCTATTTGCCAAAACCCTTTGAAATGGAAGAATTAAAAGCAGTGATCCGTAATTTATTAGAGCGATCGCAAATCATCCAGTCAGAATGGCGTTTTTCTCAAGAACAGTCCCTTCCCCAAAAAACCCCTCAACAACAACAAACTGCTGCGAGAATTTCTATTCAAGCAGAAATGGATTTGGTGGAGTTAACCCAACGAGAAAGCGAAGTCCTCGATCTTTTAACCACAGGCCTCTCCAATAAAGAAATCGGTCAACACCTTCATTTAAGTCCCCGTACCATCGAGAAAAATGTGAGTCGTTTACTGCGGAAAACCCACACCAGCAACCGTGCAGAATTAGTCCGTTTTGCTCTGGATCATCATTTAATTCGGTAAAGAGACAAAAATTGAGATCACAGACAGATTATCCTCCGTTATGAAACAATAAAAAAGTTTAAGGCGATCGCAACGGAAAAAACGTGGGATATCATCGTTTGATTACAGGAATGACATTGATCATTGGGTCTTGTTTCTTACCCAACACAGCTATAGTCAATGTCCCTAAACCCATCACCCCAACCCCTCCTCCTCCCCTCACCGTTACTGCCGCCGTCCCCCGTTATTTCCCTCCAACTTACTCAGTGGATAGCCAGGGAAACCCCCAAGGTTTTGCCATTGATGTCATGGAAGAAGTGGCCAAACGAGCTAACCTAAAAATTAAGTATGAAATCAAAGAGACTTGGAGTGAAACCATCAAAGCCTTAGAAAGCGGGGAAGTTGATCTGGTTCCTAACATGGGTATAACTCCCAATCGTTCCCAACTGTTTATTTATAGCACTCCCATTGAAACCATCAATATTTGTGTGTTTGTGCTACGGGACAATAGCACAATTAAGACCCTTAATGACTTATCAGGTTCAACGATTGCTGTGGTTGAGGAAAATGAAGCCGTTAACCTGTTAGAAAAGCACAAAAACGTTAACATTGAAACCTTCGAGTCCCCTGAACACGCCTTATTTCATTTATTGTCCCGAAAAGTCGATGGCTTAGCCTATCCTCAACCCCCCATTTGGAACTTAGCCCAAGCCATTTCCCTTGACTATCGCCTGACAACCCTCAAACCAACCCTCCAAAAAGTTCCACGGGTGATCGCTGTTCATCGAAACGATCCTCAATTGTTACAACGGTTAGAGCCGGCACTCACTGATTTTCTCTCCTCTTCAGACTATCAGCAAATTTATCAACGCTGGTACGAACCCACTGCCCCGATGATTCTCTCTCCTTTGATGTTAAGGGGTTTAGGGTTGTTAGTTTTATTGATCGCGATCATCATTATCTTATGGCGATTCTATCTTTTGCGCTCAATGTATCGTTTGCAACAAACCCAAATTGCCCTAAAAGAAAGTGAAGCCCAATATCGGGCTATTGTTGAGGATCAAACGGAATTAATCTGTCGTTTTTTACCGAATGGAACCTTAACCTTTGTCAATGAGGCCTATTGTCGTTATTTTGGACAAGCACGGGAAGACATCATTAATAGTTGTTTTTTTCCCTCCATTACTCAAGACAATCAAGGCTGTTTACGTTACACTTTAAGTCGCTTAAATCTCTATAACCCTGTCGTTAGTTATCAACATTCTGTTATTAATGGTCAAGGAGAAAAACGTTGGCAATATTGGACAAATCGAGGGCTGTTTGATGAAGAAGGAAACATTTTAGAAATTCAAGGGGTTGGCCGAGATATTACTGAACAAAAACGCATTGAAGAAGAACTGGCTGATAATTTACAACAATCTCAAACCTTAAACGAGATTATCGAACACATTCATCAAAGTTTTGATCTCGAAATTATTTTAAATCAAACCACCCAAGAAACGCGAAAGATTTTACAATGCGATCGCGTGGTGGTTTATCAATTTGATGATGATTGGGGTGGTCAATTTATTGCTGAATCGGTGGCTCAACAATGGGTTAAATTAGTCGGCAATGAGTTAGAAACTGTTTGGGTAGACAGTTGTTTACAAGAAACCCAAGGGGGACAATATAAACATAATCGAACGTTAGCCGTTGATGATATTTATACCTTTAACTATGACCAATGTTATCTTGATTTCTTAGAACAATTGCAAGCAAAAGCCTATATGATTGTTCCTATTTTTGTCCATAATCAATTATGGGGATTATTGGCTTGTTATCAAAATTCTCATCCCCGTCATTGGCAAACCTCTGAAGTGGACTTATTCAATAATATTGGTTATCAATTAGGACTAGCGATACAACAATCCCAATTATTAAAAGAACTAGAAACTGCTAAAAATTCTGCCGAAGCTGCTAGTCGTGCTAAAAGTAATTTTTTAGCACACATGAGTCATGAATTAAGAACCCCATTAAATGCCATTTTAGGATTTAGTCAACTTCTTAATAAGGATGAAAACTTAAACACAGAACACAAAGAATATGTTGAAATTATCAACCAAAGTGGTGAACATTTATTAACCCTGATTAAAAGTGTTTTAGATATGGCTAAAATTGAAGCCGGTCAAATAGCCCTTTATTACCAATCCTTGAACCTGCATCAGTTGGTTAAAACCTTAAGCCAAATGTTGAAATTAAAAGCCCAATCCAAAGGTATTCATTTACTTTTAGAGATTGGAGATAATGTACCTATTTTAATTATTAGTGATGAAGGTAAATTAAGGCAAATTCTCATTAATTTACTGAATAATGCGATTAAATTTACCGAAAAAGGACAAGTCATTTTAAGGATTAAAACTCGGCAAGAACTAGAAAAAAGAGAGCAACAAAAAGTAGATTTATTATTTGAAGTTGAAGACACCGGTCCAGGAATTAATAGGGAAGAAGCGGACGATTTATTTCAGCCCTTTTTTCAAACAAAATTAGGTCAACAAACTCAAGAAGGAACGGGCTTAGGATTAACCATTAGTTATGAATTTCTTAAGCTTATGGGAAGTACATTACAAGTCAGTTCACCCCTCAGTGGAGGTACAATCTTTTACTTTACTTTATCCGTAGAAATTCCCCAAATAAGCAATGATTATCAGATAGCTAACCAACCAAAAATTATTGGTTTAGCCCCTAACCAACCCCCATACCGTATTTTAATTATTGAAGATAATTTTGCCAATCGTAAAGTCTTAACGAACCTTTTAAAACCTTTAGGATTTTTGGTTAAAGAAGCCTGCAATGGAGAAAAAGGGGTTAAACTCTGGGAAACCTGGCATCCGGACTTGATTTGGATGGATTTGCAAATGCCAGTTATGGATGGTTATCAAGCCACTCAAACCATTCGCGCTAAAATGAAAAAATTAGGCTCAAAAACAACCACGAAAATTATTGCCTTAACCGCCAGTGCTTTTGCTGAAAATCGAGAAGCGGTTTTGAACATTGGCTGTGATGATTTTGTTAGTAAACCCTTTTCTGAGTCCATTATCTTTGACAAACTTGCTCAACATTTAGGAGTTCGTTATAGTTATGATAGTTCCCTAACCACAATTATTTCTCAAGAGAAGATACAAACAAACCATTTACACCATCTAAAAACTCAAATACAAGCCTTATCACCCGTTTGGCGTAACCAACTCCATCAAAAAGCTGCTGCGGCCGATGGAGAATCTATATTGAAACTTCTCAATGAATTATCCCCCAAATATAGAGATTTATGTCAAGGGATCACAGAATTAGTGGAAAACTACAGTTTTGATCAGATAATGGAAATTAGCAACTCATAAACAGTTTTAAACTTCCTTTGTATTATTGCAACAATATAATAGCAAAATTACCTTTATTCATGATTAATATTTATGCTTCCCAATCTACCTCTAATATTCTGATTGTTGATGATAAACCGCCTAATCTACGTGTTTTATCAACCATGTTAACCAAAGCGGGGTATAAAGTACGGGCTGTTACCAGTGGGAATATGGCACTGATGGCTGCTAAAACCCTTCCACCTGATATCATCCTCTTAGATATCAAAATGCCCGATCTTGATGGCTATGAAGTTTGTCAACAACTCAAACAGTTCCCCGAAACCGCCGAGATTCCTGTCATCTTTCTCAGTGCCTTACAAGACATAGAAGACAAGGTAAAAGCCTTTGAAGCAGGAGGTGTAGACTACATTATCAAACCCTTTCAGTTTGAAGAAGTTCTCGCTAGGGTATCTATTCATTTAGCCTTAAAACAAACTCGTTATCAACTGCAAAAATTAAACCAAGAACTGGAAAAACGAGTTGAAGAACGCACCGCAGACTTAGAAGAAATTAAAGAAAAACTGCTTTTTGATGCCCGTCACGATGGTTTAACACAATTACCTAATCGTTCCTTATTTTTAGAACGGGTGGATCTCGCTCTCAAACGGGTTCACGAAGAAGACGATTACATCTTTGCCGTTTTCGTCATTGATCTCGATCGCTTTAAAATGATTAACGATAGTGATGGTCATCTGGTGGGCGATCGCTTATTGGTTAAGATCGCTCGCACCCTAGAAACCTTAGTTAGTCCTGCTGATACGGTGGCCCGCCTCGGAGGAGATGAATTTGCCATTTTGCTCGATCCCATCAACGATGTTAACGAAGCTCTGAGGGTGGCTCAAGACATCAAAAACGCCTTAACCACCTCATTTATAATCGAAACACGAGAAATCTTTACCAGTCCCAGTATTGGCTTAACCATTAGTCTTCCTAGTTATCAATCTGCTGTAGAAATTTTGCGGGATGCTGATATTGCGATGGGACAAGCTAAACTCAAAGGGCGAGGAAGATATGAAATTTTTAATCAACAAATGCACGCCCAAGCTTTAAAATTATTAACCTTAGAAACGGATTTACGACACGGCATAGAAAAACAAGAATTTGACGTTTATTATCAACCTATTATGAAGTTAGACTCGATTAAATTAGTCGGGTTTGAAGCTTTAATTCGTTGGCAACATCCCTACAAAGGGTTTATTTCTCCTGGGGAATTTATTCCCGTTGCTGAAAACACAGGATTAATTATTCCCATTGGCAAAATTGTCTTAGAAAAAGTTTGTCGCCAGATACAAAGTTGGAAAACAAAGTTTCCTCAAGCAACAGTTTTAAAAGTGGCTGTCAATTTGTCCAGTAAACAGTTTAATAATGCCGATCTCATGGAAGAGATTGACGAAGTTCTCGAAAAAACAGGCTTAACTCCTAATAATTTGAAACTAGAAATTACCGAAACTTCTTTAATTGAACATTCTCTAGAAACCATCAAGTTATTAAAACAATTAAAACAACGAAATTTAGAAATTTGTCTGGATGATTTTGGGACTGGTTATTCTTCATTGAGTTATCTCCATCGTTTTCCGGTGGATACCCTAAAAATTGATCGTTCTTTTATTAATTGTATCGGTCAACCCGAAGAAAATTTAGAAATTATTCAATCGATTATCCCCCTAGCTCATAATTTAGAAATGGATGTGGTAGCAGAAGGGATTGAAACCGAAGAACAACTGATTTATTTACGAAAATTAGATTGCGATTTTGGCCAAGGATACTTTTTTAATCGTCCTTTAACCCCTCAAGAAGCTGAACAATTATTAATTGAGAGTCGTTAATTGTTATTCTTGTCTCTCACTCTTTTTTGTCTTGCTGTAGAACATAAATACTTTATTGCAACCTTAAGGAGAAAGTTATACTAAATAATCAGTTTGCGATAATAGACAAAAGATGTTCAAAGCGTTAACAGAAAAATTGGCTCAATGGCGCAAAAAGCTACTCCTTCCACCAACTATAGCAGGATTAGTTATTATTTCCAGTTTAACAGGGATATTAGAACCCTTAGAATTACTAACCTTTGATCAATTCTTTCGTTGGCGATCGCAAGAAAATTTTCCTTTTGTTACAGTACCAGAAAAAATTGATCCGAGAATCGTTATTATTACCATTGATGAATCAGATATTATCACCTTAAAACAATGGCCCCTTTCTGATGCTAAATTAGCGCAACTCATTGACATTATTAAGCAAGAAAATCCTAGAGTTATTGGCCTCAATATTTTTCGAGATTTCCCCATTAAACCTGGAACAGAAGCTTTAAATCATGTTTTTAGAACAACCCCTAATTTAATTGGTATAGAAAAAGTAATTGGGGATGTAATTCAACCTCCCACAATCTTATCTCAATTAGAACAAGTTGGATTTGTCGATTTAGTTCTTGATAATGATGGAAAAGTTAGACGGGATTTAGTGTCCATAACCTCTCAAGAGTTTGAACAAAAATTAAGTTTTAGCATCACCTTAGCCTTAACTTATCTGAACAAAGAAAACATTTTTCCCCAGTTAAGTAACTCCTCTAAAGATGAAATAATCATCGGAAAAGCCCATTTATTTCCCCTGGATAAAAAGGCTGGCAATTATATCAATATTGATAATGGAGGTTATCAAATTTTACTCAATTATCGTGGGGGTGAAGAAAGTTTTCAAACCATTTCTATTTTAGATGTTTTTAATCAACAGTATCCACAAAATTTATTCCGCGATCGCCTAGTTTTGATCGGAGGAACAGCAGCCAGTATTCAACCTTCCTTCTTCACTCCCTATCATCATTCTTATCCCACCTCAGGAACAATCATTCAAGCTAATGCCATTAATCAAATTTTAAGTGCAGCTTTAGATGATCGCCCTTTATTAAAAGTCTGGTCAGATCCCTTAGAATGGTTATGGATCTTCACCTGGACAACAACAGGAATCATCCTTACTTATCTGCTATTAAATAAAGATAGCTTCCAATATAATACGTTAATTAAATGGGGCTTATTTATACTAAGTAATTTTGGGTTAGGATTATTGTTAATCGGTAGTAGTTATCTTCTATTTTTGCAAGGTTGGTGGGTACCAACTCTTGCCCCTTTAATCGCTGTAGTAGGATCATCAGTGATTGTCATGGTTGATAAGTGGAAATATTTAGCCATGTTTGATACTTTAACACAAGTTCCTAACCGTCTCTATTTTGATAAAGTTTTAGAACAAACTTGGTTATTAAATCAGTTATCTCGCCGCCAAACCTCATTAATTTTATGTGATGTTGATCATTTTAAAGAATACAATGATACCTATGGCCATCCTGCCGGCGATCGCTGTTTACAAAAAATAGCTCACTGTATACGTATGACGATTCGTCGCAGTGATTTTGTAGCCCGTTATGGTGGAGAAGAATTTGCGGTTATCTTACCTAAAACGGATACCCAAGAAGCGAAAAGAATTGCTCAAAGAATTGTAGAACAAGTAATATCTTTGAACATTCTTCATAGTCGTTCTTCGACTAACAATTATATCACTCTTAGTTGTGGTGTTGCTAGTTTAAGTCTTGATGATGAATCATCCCCTGAAGTATTAATTGAGCAAGCAGATATAGCCCTTTATAAAGCTAAAGAACAAGGAAGAAATAGAGTGATTATTTATGACTCTTCATTGGTTGCTGAAAGTTAAACTCACATCTTGCATCAGAACAAAAATACTTAATAATTAGAGGCAGAAGGCAGGAAGCAGAAGGGAAGAAAAAACCTTAAAAATAAGATTATTTAACTTTTAAATGCCTTATTATTGATAATTACACTCGTATGCTAAATATTAAACCTCCTGCCTCCTGCCTTTCCACTCCTGCCTCACACAAAATTAGGGTTAAGTTGGAAGGTGCAAGATGTCAGTAAATACTATCTTTTGATTTCTGGCAGATAATGAATGATTTTTTCTGCTCTTTTTTCCCAAGAGAATTCTTTTGCATATTGAATATTTTCTTGATAACCGGTTAGTTTTCTTGGATAAATTTCCAATGCTTGTTCGATTGCTTGAGCAAAACGATGGCAGTTATCTGGTGGACACCAAACAGCAATGGGAACCGTCTTCTTAAAAGACATTAAAGGAGGAATTTCGCTAACAACCAGAGGGGTTCCTGATGCTAAATATTGAAAAAATTTGACAGGATTAGTAAAATTTGCTGACTTACCTGAGAGATGAGGATGGGCTAAAATATCAGCAGCTTGAAAAAGACTAATCAGACGCGATCGCGGTACAATCCAACCCAAAAAATTAATATTTTCTACCTGTTTACTCTGGGCTAATTCTTGATAATGTTTAACTTGTTCTTCGGTTCCTCCTGTAATGGCAAATTGAAACTTAGGTAAAATTTTAGCCACATCAATTAATAAATCAATGCCCTTAAAAGGATACAGTGCGCCAGAATATATAACTAACTTTTCACGGTTATTTTTTAACAATTGTTCTCGCCATTGTTGAGCTTCATCCGGCTGTCTTTCTAAAAAAGTTTGATTAAAACCATTATGTAACCAAATGGTTTTTTCTGGGGGCATTCCTGACTCAATCATACTCTGTCTCGTTAATTCAGATTGAGTAATACAAACTCTAAAATAAGGATCATTAACAATCGCTTTTTCAAATTGATTTTCAGCAAAATAATGACGCTCAAAAATGGTTGGTATTTGATTTTTGACAGCAGCTTTGGCAAAATTCCAATTTCTGGTATGCACTGCATTAATTTTATTTTTTAGATGAATCGGTAAATAATATTTACACACCAAACTACTCAAATTAAAACGATTAATTCCCTTACGGATAAGCTCAGGAATCAACAAAGGTAAGATATTTAATCGCTCTTGAATATCATAAAATTCAATAAAATTGGTGTTCGGTTTTTGTAAGTTAAAAGGAGAAAATAAAGAGCCTAAATTTAAGTTAGATGGCGGGTTGTCGGGGTAAGTTAAAATAGTTTCATAACCTAGATTGGCCATGGCGTTGGCGCACATAACATCATGAATTTCATGGGCAGAATCAGGCTGTTGTGAAAGTTGACTATAAACTAAATAATATTTCATGAAAATAAAAATAGTAGAAATAAACTAAATTTTAGCAAATCCTAACCCCAGTTATTAAGTAGTCGGACATAATTAACGAAGTCAGAAGTTCCTCACTACTACCATGCGCTATCGCACAGAAGTTGTTTTTGGAGCGAGGCATAAATCCTCGTTACAAAAACTTTTCGCTTGTAACGTTTATTTTTGTCCAGGTACTTAGAGTTTTGGCAACGCAACTGATATAGTCAAAGATGGACTGATATTGCCACCATAGGAGAGTAAGCAGTGTTTGGGTTAAATCAGCGATCGCCATTAATCAAGTTTCTGTCAAGTTCAGTCTTAATTGGCCTTCTCAGTTGGGGGTTAGTGGGGTGTAGCGATCGCTTAGAAGCGTCTTCCCCAGTCAGAGAACCCTCTCCTGTTCCTGTCACCACCACTAAATTAAGAGAAGTTGCACCCCCAACGGTGATTCAAGAACTGAAAGAGATTTTAGCCCAATATCATCCTCAAGTGACTATTATCAGTCCCAAACCTCAACAAATGTTCTCAGAAACCTCTGTCTCTGTGCAACTGGAGGTGAAAGATTATCCCCTCTTCAAAGACGAAACCTTAGGACTTGGCCCCCATTTACACCTTTTTGTAGATAATGAACCCTATCAGGCTGTTTATAAGGTTGATGAACCGATTATTTTAGAAAATTTAACCCCAGGAACCCATACTATCAGAGTGTTTGCTTCTCGTCCTTGGCACGAAAGTTTTAAAAACGAAGGGGCCTACGCACAAACAACCTTTAGTGTCTTCACCGAAACAGAAGATAACTCCCCCTCCCCCTCTCTTCCTCTGCTGACTTACAGTCGTCCCCAGGGAAGTTACGGGGCCGAACCGATCATGTTAGATTTTTATTTAACCAATGCACCTTTACATTTTGTGGCTCAAAGTGATCCCAAGGATGATATTGTAGATTGGCGCATCAAAGCCACTATTAATGGGGAAAGCTTCTTAATTGATACTTGGCAACCTATCTATTTAAAAGGGTTTGAACCAGGGAAAAATTGGGTCCAGTTAGAATTTATTGATGAACAAGGAGAGGAAGTTAATAACGCCTTCAATGATACCGTTAGAGTCATTACCTATGAATCCAAGGGAGAAGATACTCTCTCGAAACTGGTACGAGGAGAACTGCCAGTGGAGATTGCCCGTTCTATTGTTGATCCAAGTTATGTTTATACCTTAGAACCGGAACCCACTGAGGAAAACATTCCCTCTGAAACCGTCGAAGAAGTTATCGAACCAGAAGCACAACCTCAAGAAGTTACTCAAACCGTCGAAGAAGTTATCGAACCAGAAGCACAACCTCAAGAAGTTACTCAAACCGTCGAAGAAGTTATCGAACCTGACGAGTCTGTTTCTGAACCCATAACCGTTCCTAGTTCCCAAGGTATAACAGAAGAAGAAAGCGAACCAGTCGACCTTTCTTCAGACAGTCTGACAGAAGAAACAGAACCCTCTTCCTCAGATACGATTACAGAAGAAACAGAAAATCTAGAACCCGAACCTTCTTCCTTAGATACGATTACAGAAGAAACAGAAAATCTAGAACCCGAACCTTCTTCCTTAGATACGATTACAGAAGAAACAGAACCCTTAGAAGAACCTTCTGACGCTTCATCAGAAACCTTAACTTCCTCTAATTCTGAAAATGCAGCAGAGGAACTAGAAACCATAGTAGAACCTGTAGAAGTAGAAGAAGTCATCATTGATGATATTTCTATTCAAGACTCATCACCAACAGTGACTGAAGACCCCTCAACCCCTTTATCAGAGATTGTGGAGTCTGAACCAGTTAATCCCTCTTCTCAAGAGATTCCTAGGGAAAATCCAGGTCAATGGGGACAAAATTTCCGCAATTTCTTCAAAAAAATTGATTTAAGTGGTTTGATGAACTTTATTGACCAGATGAAAGCCAAGTTAGGGCAGTAACTTTTTCTCAAAACCTTGACACTTATAAAAGGATAGTTAAATTTCTGAGACTATGGCAGGGAACTAAATTATCCTAAAAGGTGTCAAAAGACAATTTACTCAATATAGTTTACCCAATTAGGTTGGAGTGAGGTCATTGTGTTTATGAAACACTCACATATGTTAGCAGGATTAGCCCTTGGCTTATCCTTATTGGGAATTTCCCCTGCTCAAGCAGAACCAGCGCAAAAAGAGGTTCTCATCAGTCAATTGGCTGGCCACGAACTTGAAGACCCCATCGATGTTTATCGTAAAGACTGGTTAGACTTTAAATTTGATGAGTATATCATCGGTCGTATTCGCGGTGTTACCGGAGATGTGGCTCAAATTCAAATCATTTCTGCTGGTATCACTAAGGATGCTCATGTCAGAGTGACTCATGACGTAGGTTTCACCACCGGAGAACGGGATGTTTGGCACGTGACTGCTCAAATGCCTCATTTATGGCCAAATCTTGTAGCTGGCTCCGATGTCATTATGAAAGTTGTTGATGATAAATTCGTTATCATCAGTGATAAGCGTTCCTACTACCGCGCACAACAGGTTTATGCCCGTCCCTATTGGGTGTCTCGTTTAGATTTACGAGAAGTTCCCGAAGTAAAACGGACTAATATTAGTTGGGATCGCCCCGATGTAAGCTTACCTCCTTTAGAAGAAAATCAAGCTGAAATTGCACCTCCTCCTGAACCTGTTCCTGGTATGTGGTAAGGTTTGGTATTATCAGGGAGTTAGAGAATTTGGTGACAAGAGCAAAATTTAATTATTGGTAAAACTTAGGCGGTGCTTACAGGAAACTTGTTAAGTACCGCCTTTGATTTTTGAGTATAATAAATATCCAATAATTAACCGAACTGAGGTTAGTATTAATTATTTTTTTAAGCGAAAGACATTCAACGCTTGAGATAACAATTTAGGTTGAGAAAAATTATCTTTAAATTTCTTGAACTCTCCTGCATCAAACCAAATTCCTTGACATTGAGGACAGGTTTCATACCAAAGGGGATGTTTATCAAGATCAAACATTTTTATCATTGAAATATCACAATGGGGACAAGGAATATGAGTATCTAAGACTTCTTTATGGTTTTCCCTATCTAGTTTTCCAATATCAATGTTTTCTGAACCTCTTAGCTTTTTTAGGTTTTCTGCTTCTGAAGAGTCAAACCAAATACCACTACATTGACAACAGCGATCAACTTCGATATCCTCGTAGATAACTGGTTCTAGTTTTCCTCCACACTTAGGACAGCTTAATGATTTCATAATCTTCTTCAGTTTTCTAGAATATCTAAAGTTTATCAAATCTTTTAAACTATTCCTAAAAACCCTAGGCTTATTTTAGTTTTTAACTATGAATGAACTCTCAAAAAGAATGATTGGGTTAACAGGAGGAATAAGCACAGGAAAAACAACGGTTTCTCATTATTTAACGACTGTTTGTCACATTCGAGTGTTGGATGCTGATAGTTATGCGAGGGAAGCCGTTGAGTTAAATTCTCCTATTTTACAAACCATTAAACAACGATATGGAGCAGACATTTGTTTAAATAATGGAGAATTGAATCGCAAAAAATTAGGTAATATTATTTTTAATGATTTTGGAGAAAAACAATGGTTAGAAAGTCAAATTCATCCCTATGTTAGACAGAGATTTCAACAAGAGATGACACAATGTCAGCAGAGGATTGTTGTCCTAGATATTCCCTTACTATTTGAATCCCAATTAACCCATTTAGTAACAGAAATTTGGGTAGTGTACTGTTCTTATGAACAGCAATTACAACGACTGATGAATAGGAATCGTCTCAGCGAAAAAGAAGCGATCGCTCGCATTAAAAGTCAGTTACCCCTTGAAGAAAAAATACAAAAGGCCAATATTGTTCTTGATAATTCCTCTACCTTAGACCGTTTATATCAGCAAATTGATCAAGCGTTGTCAATCCCTAAATAGTTATCATTATCATCAAAAATTTATTCTTAAAACGAATATTATTACTCCTGACTCCTGACTCCTGACTCCTAAAAAAATTAACCATGAATTTACCCAATTGGATCACTATTTCCCGTTTATTAGGACTTCCTTTTCTCTTCTATTTTCTGACGACTCCTACCCCTTCTCATCGTTGGATAAGCGTGGTTATTTTCCTCCTTGCAGCCTCAACAGACTGGGTAGATGGTTATTTAGCTAGAAAGTTAAATCAAGTGACCGAATTAGGCAAATTTCTTGACCCTTTGGTGGATAAATTATTGGTACTTGCACCCCTTTTAAGTTTAATTTCTCTGCAACAAGTTCCTGCTTGGGGAGTCTTCTTAATATTAGGCCGAGAAATAGCGATCGCAGGATGGCGCATCAACCCAAACTTAACCGGAAATACCACCATTCAAGGAGCAAATATTTGGGGAAAATTGAAAACTGTCAGCCAAATAACGGCGATCGCACTGTTAATCGCACCCCTTCCTCAACCCTGGGAAATCATCTCCATAACCGTGTTTTGGTTATCTGTCGTCCTCACCCTAGTCTCTGGAATGATCTACCTACTTCCCAATACTACTTCGTTAAAGGACTAGGAGATAAAAAGACTAAAAAACTGATAACTGATGACTGATGACTGATAACTGATGACTGATAACTGATAACTGATAAACTAGAAATATTAAGAAACAATAATCAAATATGACTGGTATAGGAACGGCGATCGCAAGACAAGACTACGATGTTATTATCATTGGTTCAGGAATGGGTGGGTTAGTGACAGCCACCCAACTCGCCGCAAAAGGGGCCAAGGTATTAGTCTTAGAAAAGTATTTAATTCCTGGGGGAAGTGCGGGTTATTTTGAACGAGAAGGGTATCGCTTTGATGTGGGTGCATCGATGATTTTTGGTTTCGGAACTGAAGGGACGACGAACCTTTTAACTCGCGCTTTAGATGCAGTTAATATGAGTCTAGAAACCATTCCCGATCCTGTACAGATACATTACCATTTACCGAACAATTTAGAGCTAAAAGTACACAAAAATTATGATAAATTTATTGACGAATTAACAGCTAAATTTCCCCATGAAAAGGTAGGAATTCATCGGTTTTATGATGAATGTTGGCAAGTTTTTAACTGCCTCAATGCGATGGAATTACTTTCCTTAGAAGAACCGAGATACCTGATGAGAGTGTTCTTTCAGCATCCTTTTGCTTGTTTAGGCTTAGTGAAATATTTACCTCAAAATGCAGGAGATATCGCCCGTCGTTACATCAGTGATCCTGAACTTCTAAAGTTTATTGATATGGAATGTTATTGTTGGTCAGTGGTTCCTGCGGAAAAAACCCCTATGATCAATGCAGGAATGGTGTTTTCAGATCGACATTATGGAGGGATAAATTATCCTAAAGGGGGTGTAGGAACCATTGCCGAAAAATTAGTCGAAGGGTTAGAGAAATTTAGGGGAGAAATTCAATATAAAGCCCGTGTTACTAACATTTTAATGGAAAAGGGTAGAGCAGTGGGAGTTAGATTAGCTGATGGAAAAGAATATCGAGCAAAACGCATTGTTTCTAATGCAACTCGCTGGGATACCTTTGAAAAATTATTGCCTAAAAATGAGATGCCTAAAAAAGAGGAAAGATGGCAACAACGCTATGAAAAATCCCCCAGTTTTCTCAGCTTACATTTAGGCGTTAAGCCTGAAGTTTTACCCATAGGAACAGAATGCCATCATATTGTTTTAGAACAATGGGAAACCATGGAAGATGAACAAGGAACTATTTTTGTTTCAATTCCTACTCTGCTTGATCCCAGTTTAGCACCTCCTGAGCATCACATTATTCATACTTTTACTCCCAGTTATATGAAAGAATGGCAAGGACTTTCTAGTCAAGAATATAATCATAAAAAAGAAGCAGCAGCCAGTCATTTAATTGAACGGTTAGAAAAGATTTTTCCTGGATTAATTGATGGGTTAGACTATCAAGAAGTAGGAACACCTCGCACTCATCGACGCTTTTTAGGACGAAATGAAGGGACTTATGGACCTATTCCCAGTCGTAAGTTACCAGGGTTGCTAGGAATGCCTTTTAATCGTACGGTTATTCCTGGATTATACTGTGTAGGGGATAGCACCTTTCCAGGTCAAGGACTCAATGCTGTGGCGTTTTCTGGGTTTGCTTGTAGCCATCGTATTGCAGTTGATTTAGGACTCTAGGTCTGAAGACTTAATTGTTATATTTCTTTGCATTTATTTAAGTGGATCTACCGTTGAAGAATACCGCATTATTGTTGATGATAAGTATATGTTGGTAACTTATCAAGTTGCAATTTAATTTTATTTTTTCTCAGTTAAAATATAAATTGAAGCCAATTACAAAAACATTATTTTTCTAGTTTTTAAGTCATTCTATCTATTGACTTTAAAGAATAGTATTGTCAATTTTCATGAGACGATTAACCTCTTTATAATATAAATCAGATAATTTTAGTACAATGTCAAACTATTCAAAAGATAATAACATCGAAAAATCTTTACTTAATGAAATTCTCAATCCATCAGATTATGATACAAATCTGCAAAATATAGCTCACATTATTATCAAGTTTTTTTCAGTAGATTTTTGTCTAATTATTTCTGATTTCAATCATCTAAGATATTTTTATAGACTGAAAAATGTTACTAATAATAATTCAATTATCTCTCCAAGCAAACTACATAATTTAATAGAAATCAATTGGATAACAGAGTTAAAAAATGAGGCAAAATTGAAATCAATTAGTGATTTAAGTAACAAAAAATATCAAAAAATATTACCTTTTTTTGAAGATATTAAAGTTAAATCCCTATTAGGAATAGGTACAAATTTTAAAGGAGAGACCAATGGCATTGTTATCTTAGGTAAATCACAAGCTTATCAATGGAGTCAGAAAGACAAGACACGATTAAAAAAATTAGTAAATATTGTTGGTATTGCTTGTCATTTAAGTCAAGTAAATACAATTCTCGATGAAAAAAATGTTAGTAAAGATTCCTCCTTTTCTCTTACTAATACTTCTAAACTTTTAGAAAAAAATCCGATTTTAAAACTGTGGTCGGAAAGTACCAGAAAAAAATTAGAAAAACAAATAGCATGGAATAGAAAAGTTATTTATAATATGATCACTATCATGAGTGATCAAACTCGTAATCCCTTAGCTATTATCAAAATGGTAATTACCGTTCTAAGAACTAGAGAATTATCCTCGGAAGAGTTTAGCAACAGAATAGCAATGTTAGAAGATGCTTGGAGTAAGCTGAACGAGATCAACGAAAAAATATTACAACTTAAACATTTAAAATCTCAAAGACTTAACTATAATTTAGGTTCCATTAATTTAACAGAATTATTAAAAAATATTACTAATTCTTTTCAAAATCAGTGGCAAGAATATTCTAAAAATTCTCTCAAATTAAGCACAAATTTTAGGATTAAACCTGAGCAATTAATTAATACAGATATTCAACATTTAACCTATATTATCAAAGAAATACTAACAAATGCCAGTAAATTTTCAGTTCCTAACTCTACTGTTACCTTAGAAGTAACCTCAGAAAATGAGACTAATAATTCGCCGATTATTATCATCTTATCCAACATTAGTGAGTATGGTTGTCAAGAAAATATGAATGAATTTTTTGAACCTTTTTATCGAGAACAAATTGTCATAGATAGTGGTATTCCTGGTATCGGAGTGGGACTATATATTGTTAAAGATTTAGTGGAACTCCTCCAGGGAAAAATTAGCGTGGATTGTCTTCCCACAGAAAACCCTAAACATTGTAAAATTGTATTTAGATTGGTTCTTCCTCAATCATTATCCTCATCATAAGTTAAAGGTTGTATGCTGACTAAACGCGGTTCTTCTAAGTCACTGCGCTGGCAACATTCTCGATATTCTCCTATTGGTCGTCAATGGGAAGTTTCCTTATTTACATGTAAATTTTTACTCTTTCTATTATGGGATAAATTATTAAGAAATAATAGCTCAAAGCAACGACAAAAAAGAGCAAGATGGTTAGTAAAAAATTTACTACAATTAGGACCAACATTTATTAAAATTGGTCAATCTTTATCCACTCGTGCTGATTTAATCCCCTTAGAATATATTCAAGAATTGAGTCAACTTCAAGATAATGTTCCTCCTTTTAGTACCGAGGAAGCGATTGCAGTCATTGAAACAGAGTTAGGTCAACCTATTTATGAGTTATTTGATGATTTTGAAACGGAACCCTTAGCATCAGCAAGTTTAGGACAAGTTCATCGGGCAAAATTAGACACAGGTAAAGAAGTTGTTGTCAAAGTACAAAGACCTGGGTTAGAAAGAATTTTTAATTTAGATTTTGAAGTTGTTCATCGTTTAATTCGTATCTTAACCCGATATTTTCAGTCTTTCAAAAAGTATAATTTAGAAGCAATTTATGAAGAGTTTTTTGAACTTCTATTCCAAGAAATTGATTATATTCACGAAGGTAAAAATGCAGAAAGATTTCGCAATAATTTTCGAGGATATTCTCAAATTCTTGTTCCTAAAATTTACTGGAAATATAGCACTAAAAAAATCTTAACTTTGGAATATTTACCAGGAATAAAAGTAGATGATCGCGCAGCATTAGAAGCGAATAATATTAATTTAGATAACATTATTCAACTAGGGATTTGTTCTTACTTAAAACAATTATTAATTGATGGATTTTTTCAGTCTGATCCTCACCCTGGTAATATGGCCGTAAGTCAACGGGGAGAACTTATTTTTTATGATTTTGGAACCATGGCCGAAGTCAAAACCTTTGCTAA
>JASJDD010000292.1 GCA_030065735.1 Crocosphaera sp. | reverse complement strand
GGTTCAGAGATGGCTTGCAAGATAAAGCTGAGAGAGTCGTATCTACAGCTTACCTTGTTTGACGCTCTAGGGCTTTAGAAAACTCCCCACGAAGTTTACGGAGTGCGAGAGTAGTTTATGGCAATAGACAACAAGCAAGAATGAGCTAGTTTGTGGGGTAGTGTAGTGATGTGGTAAAGAGATGTTGATAAAAAATCCGTCCCAAACCAACAAATAAAACAGAGTAAAGACCTGTTAGTTTTCTGTAAATTTAGGGAAATCTAAAGTAGAGAAACCTAAGAGTGTAAGATTGACTCTACCTTTTCCCACCTAGGACTCGAATTTTATAGTTAAGGAGATTAAGGAGTGGTATCTTGGCTCATAGCTTTTTAATGGAAGCCGGACGTTGGACAATTGAGGGAAATTGGCTCGAACGCAATGAAATGCCCTTACCCGTCAAAGGGAAAAGTATTGTGGCTTGGAGTAATGATAATTGGTTCACCATGGTCACTAAATTGGTATTTCCCCAAAGCGATCGCCCCGAAATTGCCTTTCAATATCGAGGACATCTCAATGGGGAAGAACGAGAGTATACTTATGTTCTTCACCAAAGCGTCCTAGGAAAAGTAGAAGGAGAAGGCTGGATCGGTCCAGACTCGATTGTTCAACGCTATTGGGTGTTAGGCGATCGCCAGAGACGCAGTGGCTTTGAAACCTTTTACCGCCTTAATAACAATACCTATCATTTCTCAGGTGGTCTACTAACCGGTCATTACCTCACTAGCACCATGGAAGCCATATTTGAGCGTCAATTATGATTTTTATTTTCTACCCTAAAACCCATTGTCCCTAACCTTTAATTCTTGATTGATATCTCACCATTAATGAACTATTATGAATCCCCCAGTTACCATGAAAGAAACTCATCAATGTCGTTTATTGGCTAACCGTTATCAACTCATCGATCTGGTTGGTAGTGGTGCGATGGGTCAAGTCTACCGTGCTGAAGATAAACTCCTTGGTGGTGTCACCGTTGCAGTTAAATTTTTGTCTCAAGCCCTTCTCAATAATAAAATGCGAGATCGATTTGAACGAGAGGCCACGGTTTCTGCGTTATTAGGGGAAAAAAGTAATCATATTGTACGAGTGCGAGACTATGGTGTAGACGAAAAAGAAATCCCTTTTTATGTCATGGAATTTCTCAAAGGGGAAAGTCTCAACGAAATCATTAAGTTTCGTCCCCTCTCCCTTCCGAGATTTTTAAAGATCATCCGACAGATTTGTTTTGGTTTGGAATGCGCCCACAAAGGCATTATGTTTGAAGGGGAAATGTGTCCCATTATTCACCGAGATATTAAACCCAGTAACGTTTTGGTGATTCATGATCAGGCCTTGGGAGAGTTGGTAAAAATTCTTGATTTTGGCATTGCTAAATTAATTCAGTCAGGAGAAGCCCAAACCCAGTCATTTATGGGGACGTTAGCCTATTGTTCTCCAGAACAGATTGAGGGGAAAGAACTAGATAGTCGTTCGGATATCTATAGTTTGGGAGTGATGATGTATGAAATGATCACAGGGGAAATGCCTATTTTCCCAGAAAATTCTTCGTTTGGGGGTTGGTATGAAGCCCATCACTATGCCAAACCCAAATCCATTCCGGCTAAACTCCGTCTTCCTTCAGAGTTAGAAAGCTTGATTTTCCAATGTATGGCCAAGGATCCCAATGAGCGTCCTCAAACCGCAACGGAAATTTTAAAGAAGTTGGAAACATTAGAACCTTGCCAATTAGAATCGCAACAAGAAACTTTGGTGGCCAATGGGCAACAAGTGGTTGATAAGTCCATTAAGTCCACTAAGCCAACTTTAAGAAAAACTTGTCCCAAAGGGGATGATATTTGCTTAAAAATGTCTTGGCCTGAGGACAAACCTCAACAAAAAATCGTTTTTCCTCACATCATCCGCGCCCCTGAAGGGAACTTTGCTAGTCTTTGGGTAATGCTCAATGAAGAAGATATTGCCAATCGTCTTTCTAGTATTCGTTACAACCAATTTGTGTTTATTACCAGTCCCCATCCCATGATTTTATGGATCACTGTACTCTATCATCGTGAACATGGACCGAGATGGTTACCCTGTTATCTTGATCTCAAAAGCTCATCCGGTCAACGGTTTGCTCGCTTGTTAGGAGAGTCAGGCTCTTATTGGATTTTATTTTTTGCCTTGGAAAAAGGCAAGGCTTGTCAGCACGTTTTAACGACAACCATTGCTCCTAACCAATGTGAAAATTTACAAGAATGGGCTGATAAAAGTCAACTGTTGCGAGGGGGTAAGCCTCAAATTACCAAACGAATGTTAAAACAGGAATTTGAGAAGTTGAAACCAACCATTGAGAATAAGCTTAAGGCTGCTTATACTACCTCTGAGAATGGCTTTGAATAGTTCGGCATAATCGTTCAAATGTAGTCTTGAAGAAGGCAGGAGGCTCCGAGGCAGGGGGCAGAAGGCCCAATTGGATGGGGATTCAAACCCCATCTGGAGTGTTTCGAATCTTAAAGATAACCATGTTCTGTTAAGAAAGTTAAACTAATCTCAGCTACAGATTGCCCAGATTTTAAGTGTTTTCCCAGTAATTTCGCCACATATTTCCCTAAAATATCCCCTTCAATATTCACCCAATCGCCGATTTTGAGATAACAAAGATTGGTTTGAGTATAAGTATGGGGAATGACGGCTGCTTTAAACCAAGTTCCCTCCTCATCGCATTCGGCTACCGTCAAACTAATACCATTGACGGCCACACTCCCTTTAGGAATCAGATAGGGTTGAATATAATTGTCCCATTGTTGCGATCGCGATGGGGGTGCGCTAAAGGTTATTTCCCAGGCTTTGTCAGTAGCCATGACCTCTTGTAAACATCCTAACCCATCCACATGACCTGTGACAAAATGACCCCCTAGTTTACTACCTAAGCGTAAAGAAGGTTCCAAGTTAACATAACTAGCGGTGGCAATTTTTTGGGTTAAGGTCGTCCGTTGTAGGGTTTCTGGAGAAGCAGTGGCCACAAACCCATCGGTGACTATTTCTTCTACCGTTAAACAGACCCCATCAACCGCTACACTATCCCCAATGGCCAAATCTGATAAAATAGAGGATGAATAGCTATCGGGAATCGAGAGAGTAAAGCGGTCAGATTCGAGGGGACGGATAATCCCAAGACCTTGAATTAAACCAGTAAACATTAACTCAGCTTTCCTAAACAACATCTCCCCCATGTTCTAGACGAGAATCTTATCTGCATTTTGGGGCATACTGTGAGTATAGCCCATTGTTCAACTTACCTGATTAATCCAGGGTCAATGGTCAATTTAAACAACCAAAATAATTCATTTTTTAAAGAGATTCAAGAGGATAAGTCAATGATTGAAATGAAAGTAGCAGGAATAGCTTTAGATGCAGTCACCCGCAGTCCCATTGTTTTATTAAAAGATGGTTCTGAACGTCGCGCTTTACCTATTTATATTGGACAAGATCAAGCTAAATCCATTATTGGCGCAATCGAAAATCAAAAACCGCCTCGACCTTTAACCCATGATTTAATTGCTAATTTATTTGAGGCCTGGGGAATGTCTTTGGAGAAAATTGTTATTCATTCTCTACAAGATAATACGTTTTATGCTATTCTTTGCCTGAGTAAAGGAAAAACCAAAAAAGAAATTGATTGTCGTCCGAGCGATGCTATTTCTATTGCTTTGCGTACCAATAGTCCCATTTGGGTTATGGAAGAAGTTATTGCAGATGCTTCGATTCCTGTTGATAGAGAAGCAGATGAAGAAGAACGTCAAGCTTTTCGAGATTTTTTGGAAAAGTTAAGTCCCGAAGAGTTAATTAAACGGGCAAAACTAGAAAAAAATGATGAACAATAAGAATTTAGAATTTAGAATTTAGAATTTAGAATTAGTGGCAATGCGATATCGGCGTTTTGGTAAAACGAATTTAGGTTTATCTCTTTTTTCTCTCGGAACCATGCGCTGTTTAGGTTCAGAGAAGGTGTTTGATGAGACTTTAGAAACGGCTATTTCTTTGGGTATCAATCATCTAGAAACCGCCAGAGGATATGGAAAAAGTGAACAATTTTTAGGTTGCTTTTTACAACAACAAAGATTAGTTTCTAGAGAAAAACTTTATATTACAACCAAGTTAAGTCCAACCCCTGATGCTGACAGGATGAGTCAGTGGATTGATGAATCTTTGCAACGCTTACAATTAGATTATATTGATTGCCTGGCTATTCATGGCATCAATACTTGGGAACATCTAGAATGGATAACAAGACCGAATGGCTGTTTTTTGCCCCTACAACGGGCATTAGAAGAAGGGAAAATACAACACATCGGTTTTTCAACTCACGGCAGCTTACAGGTCATTTTAGCAGCCATAGAGACGGATTTATTTGAGTTTATTAACCTTCATTATTACTATTTTTTTCAGCGCAACGCTCCGGCGATCGCTTTAGCGTCTCAAAAAGATATGGGCATTTTTATTATTTCTCCTGCTGATAAAGGAGGTTTACTCTACACACCCTCTCCTTTACTTGAGGACTTATGTGCGCCCTTTTCTCCTTTGGAGTTAACTTATCGCTTTTTGTTGAGCGATCGCCGTATTACTACTTTAAGCACGGGGATTTCCCATCCTAACCAGTTCAACTCGATTTTAGCACTTTTTGAGCAAAATCACCAGTTAACCCCCGAACAGAGCAATAGATTAAATCAATTAGAAGAGCATTTAAACGCCGTTTTAACGACTAATAAATGTAGTCAATGTTATCAATGTTTACCTTGTCCTGAATCCATTAATATTCCTGAGATTTTGCGTTTAAGAAATTTAGCGGTTGCTTATGACATGAAAGAGTATGGGCAATATCGTTATGGAATGTTAGAAAATGCTGGACATTGGTTTCCTGGAAATAAGGGACATCGTTGTACAGACTGTGGTGAATGTTTACCCCGTTGTCCTGAAAATTTGGAGATTCCGAAATTATTAAAAGATACTCATAATAGATTAAAAGGTAATTCTGGGAGACGGTTATGGGAATAGAAGCAGGAAAAATGAGCATAAAAAACCAATTGTGAACTACCAACACCGAATCAAAGATTACGGTGTGGGCTTCCTACCCAATAAACTGCTCTCTATGACCCGAAGGTATAGCGAGCCTTACGTTCAGGCGATAGGCTTTACCCCGCGTTCCGCCG
>JASJDD010000291.1 GCA_030065735.1 Crocosphaera sp. | reverse complement strand
CTTTTTTCATGTTTAGTTAAAAATCTTGGATTATCAAATTTAGAGCCATCACTGGTAATAGCAAAATGAGTTAAGCCAACATCAACCCCTACTGCTTTTCCATCTGTTGATGGTTCTGGGGTTTCTTTTCCGTCATCGAATAGAATAGAAGCAAAATATTGGTCACAGCAGTTTTTACTGATAGTTACAGTTTTAATTTTACCCTCAATAGTCCTATGGATAACTGCTTTGACATCTCCAATCTTAGGGATTTTCAAGTAGTCATCAAATACTTTGACGTTTTGAGGGTACTGTATAGACTGCCTACCATGTTTTGACTTAAATCTAGGATACTTAGCACGTCTTTCAAAGAAGTTGTTGAAAGCTACACCTAGATTAAGGCATACCTGTTGCAAACAAGCAGATGGGAGCTAGAGATAGCCATTCATATTCTTGCTTTAACTGAGGTATTAGCTTTTTAACCTCATATCCTGACAAGCCCTTCCCAGTATCTATATATGTTTGATTCATCAAATTAAGGCAGTAATTATAGAGCCAACGACAGTTACCAAAGCTTTGCTCTAGTGACTGCTTTTGCTCTGTATTGGGATATAGCCTTATTTTGACGACTTTGAGCATATTAAAGTGAACTGGGTTTGCTATAAAGTATGGTAACATCACCTGTGACTAAATACATAACCTTCCTATGTTATGAAATACCAACATCAATGATCAAATCTCTTAAAATTAATCATAAGTTATCAATTTACTTTTTCTTGTTTTTTAAAAAAGAATAATAATAAACAAAATAATAAAATTCCTAAAAAATCAAAACTTCTCTCAAAGAAACTAATAAGAATCTTGCCAAAAATAGCTTTTTATGATATAAATTAAGTATTATAAAGCAAATAGATAATTATAAATAAGTCTTGATATTTTTAGCTGATGTACCTGCTTCCCCTTTGAATTTTGACCTTATTCAATGATTTTAAATTCCTTCCAAATCGATCATGACCATCCACTATCAAAAAACCTTAACTCAATCTTTGAAAACGATCCTCTCTCTTGCTCAAACAATAGGGGGAACCAAAACAGGGAAAAAATTAGCTAAAAATTGGTCAGGGAAAATGGCTCTCATTTTAGCAGGAACTGCAGCCACCGTAACCCCGGCTCATGCTCTAAAAATTAACCCCACCTATTCCTCTGAAATTGATCTAGAAACCACACAAATCATTAGTGATATTGTCACTGTTTGGGAACAAGAACTAAAAGACCCTGTTACCTTAAACATCAATTTTAGTTTTGACAATACCTTGCCCACTGGCATCTTAGGGGGAAGTAAACCCGCTATGGTTAAAGTCGATTATAAAGACTATTTGACCGTTCTCGGTCAAGATGCCTTATCCGATGATGATAGACGCATCGTCAAACGACAGTTAGGGGGGTCACAGATGATAACCACTTTCCCCACACTCTATAACTCTACCTCAACTTCATTGGATGATTCTTCGTCAACCCAACTCTATGATCCGACTTCAACCTCATTGAATGATTCTACCGTAATCCAATTCGATAACTATATGATTGGTGAGATAGAACGGCGAGACTTTCAGGTAGAACAAACCAAGACGTTCAATCTTCTCATTGACTCGCAATTTAATACCGGGGATTTAGCCAACGTCAGCAATTTCAGCAGTGCATTAGGGGTCATAGATAACAATGGTAACGACAATAACCGTAAAATTTGGCTCACCCGTGCCAACGCGAAAGCCCTCAATTTAGTTCCCACCAATGACACGCAAGCTTTGGATGCTAGTATTGTCCTCAGTGATGCGGTCAACTGGGATATGGATGCCAGTGACGGCGTTGATAGTAATGCCTATGATTTCCGTACCGTAGTTCTTCACGAAATTGGCCACGCTTTAGGGTATGTCAGTGGCAGTGATGTCATCGAATATTTAAGCAGTAACTCCAGTGAGTCCCTCACGGATCAAGATTTAACTTATGTCACCCCCATGAATACCTATACCTATTCTGCACTTAGTCAGATTTTAGGCGTGATCGATCTGCGAGTGGGTAAAGGAATTTCAAAATATGCCTCTTTTTCTCAAGGGATAAACACATTAACCGATGAAAATGGAATACTCGCTTTCTTATCTACCGGCAGTTTAGGGGTTGGAGGAGATGGTTACCAAGGGAGTCACTGGAAAAACAATTCTCAGTTGTCAGGGGTAATGAAACCAGCCTTAGCAATGGGAGAAAGCTTATCGATTTCTGAACTGGATCTGCAATTCCTTGACGGTATGGGTTGGGATTTGATCAATCGCAGTCGTCAATTAATGGAAGAGGTCGGATTAAACTGGGATGCTTTTCAAGCTGACTTGAACAACAATCATCAAACCGTGGTTGATACCTCTGCGACTGATTGGGAAAGTTATAATCCAGGAGAAACCATCAGAAACGAATTAGAAGCAGAATTATGGGATTTGTACAAGGATATTGAGTTAACCATTGAGCATGAATTATCTCTGCTTCAAGAAAAATTAGCCGGCTTATCAGATCCCATTCAAGAGGAGTTGGAAAGAGCCAACTCCTTGGGGACGATTTGGGGTTTCATTAACGTTCAAGATAATATCCTGCAATCTTTGTCTGTGGAGATGAGAGATGTCAATGATCAAGTCCGTCTCTGGCTCGATCAAGATGTCAATAGCTTGGGGGATTTATTAAGAGATGCTAATCGTATCCAAATCCGTACCTTAGACAAGATTTTAGAGGAAGCCACAGAAGCCGAGCGAACCCTTTGGGAAGACAAGCTGAGACAAGCGTTAGCTCTTTTTTTGGAAAACCCAGACCAAGCTTTAGCCCAAATTGAGGCAACCAACGACTTCCATAGTCCTATGGATGGAGGCAGTGGTGGCAGTGGTAGTGGTGGCGGTTGGTGGGGCGGTTGGTGGTCCTCCTCTGTGGAAAATTCTCAAGATTTAGACTTCTACAATTACAACACAGCCTCTCCTACTGACGATGTTCAACCGGCTCAGTCAGTCCCCGAACCCTCGGCCATCATTGCTTTAGTCGCTTTAGGTGGAATGGGTTGGTTAACCCGTAAAGGGCAAAAGTAACGGAGCGTGTGGGGAGGTGGCGTAATGGAATCAAATGTAGAATTTAGAATTTAGAATTTAGAATTTAGAATTTTTATGTTTCTTAATTCTACATTCTTCCCACTCTTCCCCATCCCTGTCTCAAGAAATAATTTTCAAAACCTAGGCAGTATTGGATAAACGGCTGTGATCAAATGCACCAACTGCCTATGAGATCAAATACAAACATCAATAATTAATTCCCTTAAAATTAATCGTAAAATTATCCATTATTTTTAGCTTCATGATTAATTTGTTTGTTTTTCTAATGGGAATAAGAAATAAGAAAATTTCTAAAAAATCAAAACATCTCTCAAAGAAACCTAACAATAATCTTGAAGAAGATAGCTCTCATATTTTTTGTCTATCAATCATGACCATAACTCAACGCAAAAGCTTCAAAACATCGTGGGAAAACTGCTTCTCTCTGCTAGAAAAAATAGGGGGAACCAAAACAGGAAAAATATTAGCTAAACAATGGTCGGGGAAAATTGCCCTCATTTTAGCAGGAACGGTAGCCACCGTAACCCCCGCTCATGCGCTAAAAATCAATGCGACTTATTCCTCAGAAATTGACCTAGAAACCAAACAAGTCATTGAAGACACCCTGGATATCTGGGAAGACAAACTCAGAGATCCTGTTACCCTCAAGATCAACTTCGCTTTTGACAATACCTTACCCACAGGAATTTTAGGGGGAAGTAAACCAGCTATGGTCAAAGTCAACTATAAGCACTATTTAACGGCCTTGACGCAAGATGCTTTATCTACCGATGATCAGACTACCATCAAAGCAACATTGGCTAATTCGAGTAGTAGAACCCAATTTAATAATTATATGCTTCTGGGGAGTTCCTCTACCCAGAGGAGAGACCTTAAAGTCGAAGATATAGATAGCTTTGATATGCTTATTAACCCAGAGTTTAATACAGGTGATCTAAGCAACATCACTACACCTGGAGGACCGACCAGTGCTTTCGACAATAATGATAATAGTAATAATCAGACCATCTGGCTTAGTCGTGCCAATGCGAAGGCCTTACGCTTAATCAACTCTGATAACCTCAGTACCACTTCCGATGATAGCCCCTTAGATGCCAGTATTGTCTTTAGTAATACGGTAAATTGGGATAAAGATTCCAGCGATGGAGTTAGTGCCGATGCTTATGATTTACGTACCGTTATCCTCCATGAAGTTGGCCATGCCTTGGGCTTTGTGGGTGGGCCAGATGCGATCGAATACAAGAAACAATCGTCTAGTGATCCCCTCACGGATAATGATTTAAACTATGTGACTCCCATGAATACCTACACCTATTCTAGCCAGAGTAGAACGTTTGGTGTGATTGATATGCGGTTAGGTCAAGGGATTGTCAAATATATTTCTTTAGATGGCGGAAAAAACAGACTGGGGAACGAGGAAAATGTTCCTGCTTACCTATCTACCGGTAGCGTACAAGAAGGAGGGGATGGCTACCAAACCAGTCATTGGAAAAACGGCAGTTCTTTGGGAATTATGGCACCGACGTTAGATATGGGAGAAAGTCTCTCTATTTCTGAACTTGATTTAACCCTACTGGATGTCACCGGTTGGGATTTAATTGATCGGAGTCGACAATTAATCGATGAAGTCGGATTGAATTGGGATACCTATCAACAGGATTTGGAAACCAATCACCAAAACACCCTTGATATCGCGGCCGCAGATTGGGAAAGTGTCAATTCAGGGGACAGTATTCGCGAAGAGTTAGATGCAGAATTATGGGACTTGTATCAGGATATCGATCTCGACATTGAACAAGAACTACTCAACCTCAAAGATTATCTAGCCACAGAAAGTGATCTAGGGCAACGTCAATTAGAGAGAGATAATACCCTCAACAGAATTTGGCAACTGATTGCACAGCAAGATCAAAAACTCCAACAGTTGTCTCACGACGAGAAAAACGTCAAGGTCAAAGTTCGTGATTGGCTGGATCTCGATGTTACTAACCTTTCCAATGTCTTACAGGATGCCAACCGAGTAGAATTCCGTAAATTACAAAAGACCCTCGAACAAGGCACAGAGGCAGAACGACTGGTTTGGGAAGATCACTTAAGAGATGCTTTAGCCCTCTTCTTAGACAACCCTGACCAAGCTTTAGCCCAAATTAACGCAACCAACGACTTCCATAATCCTATGGATGGTGGCAGTGGTGGCAGTGGCAGTGGTGGTGGTGACTGGGGAGGTTGGTGGACCTCCTCTGTGCAAAATGCTCAAGATTTAGACTTCTACAATTACACGACAACTTCCTCTACCCCTAACGCCGTTGAACCCGCTCAATCCGTCCCCGAACCCTCGGCCATCATTGCTTTAGTTGCTTTGGGCGGAATGGGTTTCTTGACTCGTAAAGGGCAAAAGTAACGAAGCGTGTGGGGAGGGTGGCGTAATGGAATCAAATGTAGAATTTAGAATGTAATAGAATTTAGAATTTTTATGTTTCTTAATTCTACATTCTTCCCACCCTTCCCCATCCCTGTCCCAAGAAATAATTTTCAAAACCTAGGCAGTATTGGATAAACGGCTGTGATCAAATGCACCAACTGCCTATGAGATCAAATA
>JASJDD010000290.1 GCA_030065735.1 Crocosphaera sp. | reverse complement strand
CGGTTAAATCCCCATCACTATTGGTGTAGCGGAACACTTCTGTTAAGGTTTCCCCATCGTCTAACCCATCCACCAGAGGATTATCATTATCTAAAGTATAACTGTAACTGCCATCAACATTGAGAAGTAAGGAACCATATTCTCCCTGAATTTCTCTTCCTACGAAGTTAGTCTCTCCATTAACAGATACCACGGATAAATTGTTAGTTTCAGAGTCATTGAGAAGAACGTTTCCTGTAATTGGATTGGGTTGACTATCTTCTTTGACAGCGTTTTTATCCGGCGCAATTTCCAGAATACGAGTTAATTTACTGCTACCTTCTCTGTCATCACCAACACTGGTTAAACGAACCCCAAATTCTTCCCCAATAAAATCTTCTAAACTCAATGCTTGATCAACATGGGAAATAATAAAACTGGTTGAACTAATATCATCTGATCCTATACCACTGGTACCAATTTCAATACCATAATCATAAGATTCAGGACGAATAACCGCATTTCCTACACTATCGACTTCATCAGCGATTCCTATTTCTCCTGAATTAGTATTCGTAATATTTTCTCCCGTAATGGTTAACCCATCAATCAGCGATTCATCACTAATGTTGAAAAAAATTCCCCGAATATCTGCAAAGATTCCATCTGCAACATCAACTGTTAATTGAATTTCACCGTTAGCTAATTCTTCCAGGGTCATCAGCACTTTTGCATCTGATCCCGTAAATTGATCAAGTTCAAAACTTATCATGATTTCCAACCTTTAATTTATAAAAAAATGAAAATTTATTAATTATGTACATTTTTAAATGTATAGGAAATCAATGGAAATAACAATGTGGAATATGCTTATTTTTAATAAACAATAGTCAGTATAAACTACATTAGATAGTTTATTTTTAAGAAAAAATAGTCACTATAAATTACTTAAGTAGCTACGCAGAATTAAATAAAAAACGTTCAGTATTATAACCAAACACTATACCGCTATACGAAAAGTAAAAGTTAATGTCCTTACCATAATGGGTAGTGCTAATATTTACTCATTATGATTACTAATAACAAGACCTGAATAAACCTGACCTTTTTCAGCATCAACCGTAATAATTGCCCCTTCTCGAATATTTTCCGTTGCTTCTTTAAAATCAACAATGACAGGAACACCCAAACGTAAACCAATCACAGCAGCATGACTCGTTAAACTAGATTCTTCCGTAATAATTCCTGAAGCTTTTCGCATCATTTCCACAAACTCTGCATTCGTTCCTGGAACCACCAGAATATCCCCAGGTTCAAAATTGCCTAATTCTCTAGCATTATGGGCAATTCTAGCCCGTCCACTGGCCGAACCCTGGCCAACGCCTACCCCCTTTCCCAAAATCGCTTTAACCATTTCTACTTTAATCAAATCCGTTGATCCGGCCACCCCTTGAAGGGTTCCGGCGGTCATCACCACTAAATCTCCATCTTTGAGTAAATGATTCTCTTGAGCTACATTAACCGCCGATTGAAAGGTTTGAGTCGCTGAGGCTAAATCAAGTACCAATAAAGGTTTAACTCCCCAGACTAACTGTAACTGCCTAGCCACATCCACATGGGGAGTCACCGCTAAAATAGGGATTTGAGGGCGAAATTTAGACACATTGCGGGCCGTTGAGCCTGTTTTAGTCAAAGACATAATGGCTGCTGCGTTGAGTTCTTGAGCAATGTGACTCACCGCCGAAGAAATAGCATTCGTAATGGACTGTTTATCTTCTGAGACGACTTTAGGTATGGTTGGTTCTTTTTCGATCCTTTCCGCAATGGTGGCCATGGTTGCCACTGCTTCAACCGGATATTTTCCTACGGCTGTTTCATTGGATAGCATAACCGCATCCGTGCCATCTAAAATAGCATTAGCCACATCAGACACTTCTGCACGAGTCGGCCGAGGATTATTGGCCATACTATCTAACATTTGAGTGGCTGTAATCACAGGAATACCTAACTTGTTCGCCGTAGTAATTAAGCGTTTTTGGAGAATAGGGACATCTTCTGGGGGTAATTCCACCCCTAAATCTCCTCGGGCCACCATCACCCCATTACACAAGGAGAGAATTTCTTCCATATTTTCGATGGCCTCGTGTTTTTCAATTTTGGCAATGACAGGAACATTTTTCCCTGCACTGGCAATGAGTTCTTTAATTTCAAGAATATCTTGAGGGTTTCTCACAAAACTCAAAGCTACCCAGTCCACTCCTTGATCCAAACCAAACATTAAATCTCGTTTATCTTTATCCGTTAAAGCTTTGACGGATAAATAAACCCCTGGAAAATTGACCCCTTTGCTATTAGATAACACACCCCCAACCACAACCCGACAATGAAGATCCTTATTTTCTTTATCCACTCGCTCCACTCGCATTTCCACTTTGCCATCATCCATTAAAATTCTGGCTTGTTCAGGCACTTCATCCGCAAGATAATTATAAGTAACATAGCTAATGGTTTGATTACATTCAACGTTTCGACTGGTCAAGATAAAAGGATCACCTGGTTTGAGGGTAATTGAACCATTAACAAATTCACCCAGGCGAATTTTGGGACCTTGTAAATCTTGTAAAATGGCCACCGGTTGATTTAATTCAAAAGCGGTTTGACGAATGAGACGAATACTATGTTGATGATAGTCGTGTTTACCGTGAGAAAAATTGAGGCGTAGAGTGGTTGCTCCAGCTAAAATCAATTGCCGTAAAATTTCTTTGTTTTGAGTCGCAGGACCAATAGTTGCTACAATTTTTGTGCGACGGGATAGAGAAGAGGATGTCATAGGAAGCTAAATATAATGAAGTCAGAAGTTCCTCACTACGCTCCGGCGCTATGGCACAGAAGTCAGAAGTCAGAAGTTATTTTTGAGACCAAGATTTACGCTCCGTCTCAAAAACGATTCGCCTTCAAAGGCGGGGTTTTAGACCCAATTATTTTCGATAATGAATACAAATAAGGCCTTTATTTAGGATCTCATGAATGGTTACTCTAGGTTGGAAAATTTGTTATTTTCTTAGGGATCTCTGTCATGGTTTCGTCCTCCTCTGCTCCCTCTGCCTTCCCTGATCATTTCCCCAAGAATGGTAGTAGTCAAACGAATTTTCTCTCAAGGGGTTGGCCAAAACCCAAAGCAAAGGTAAGTTAATATTAATTTCAACTTTGAACTTATAGACTGCATGAGAATCTTAGTGACGGGTGGTGCTGGTTTCATTGGGTCCCATCTCATCGATCGCTTAATGGCACAAGGACACGAAGTCCTCTGCTTGGATAACTTTTATACTGGCCACAAACGCAATATTCTTAAGTGGTTTGGTAATCCTTATTTTGAGTTGATCCGCCACGATATTACGGAACCGATTCGTTTAGAGGTGGATCAAATTTATCATTTAGCTTGTCCAGCTTCTCCTATTCATTATCAATATAATCCCGTTAAAACCATTAAAGTGAATGTGTTAGGGACTTTGTATATGTTGGGTTTAGCTAAACGAGTTAACGCACGTCTTTTATTAGCTTCTACTTCCGAAGTCTACGGCGATCCCGATGTTCATCCCCAACCGGAAGAATATCGGGGTAATGTCAGTTGTACGGGGTTACGTGCTTGTTACGATGAAGGAAAACGGGTGGCAGAAACCCTCGCGTTTGAATATCATCGAGAACATAAAACCGACATTCGTGTGGCACGTATTTTTAATACTTATGGGCCAAGAATGTTAGAAAACGATGGTCGGGTAGTCAGTAATTTTATTGTACAAGCCCTCAAAGGAACACCCTTAACCGTTTATGGCGATGGCTCTCAAACCCGCAGTTTTTGCTATGTTTCGGATTTAGTTGAAGGGTTAATTCGTCTGATGAATGGGGACTATATCGGCCCTGTTAACTTAGGAAACCCTGGGGAATACACCATTTTAGAACTGGCTCAAATGATTCAAGGAATGATTAATCCTAACACTGAGTTAGTTTATAAACCCTTACCCCAAGATGATCCCAAACAAAGACAACCTGATATTACTAAAGCAAAAACTTATTTAGGTTGGGAACCCACTATTCCCTTAAAAGATGGTTTAGAATTAGCCATTAAGGATTTCCGAGAACGGGTGTCAAAAGACAGTTAAACTGTCTCTAAGACAGCTTAGTTTAAAATACTTCTAACTCATATTTGATGTTGTTGTATCATCCCTAGAATGCCTTCTTTTAAACAATATAAATTTAGAGGATAAAAGTTATGCGCGTTTGTGTCATTGGAACTGGTTATGTTGGCTTAGTGACTGGGGTTTGTTTATCTCATATTGGCCATCACGTTATTTGTATCGATAACAACGAAGAAAAAGTTAAACTGATGAAGTCCGGTCAGTCTCCTATTTATGAACCTGGACTCTCGGAATTAATGCACTCTTCTATGGAAGCTGGCCGTTTGGAGTTTACCTCTGATTTAGCCGCCGGTGTGGAACACGGAGAAATCCTCTTTATTGCTGTGGGAACCCCTGCTTTACCCACTGGAGAAAGCGATACCCGTTACGTTGAAGCAGTAGCGCGGGGGATTGGGGAAAATTTAAACGGGGGTTACAAGGTTATTGTTAACAAATCTACCGTTCCCATCGGTTCCGGAGACTGGGTAAGAATGATTGTTATGGATGGGTTGGCTAAACGAGAAGACTCTCCTGCTAACGTAGAGTTTGATGTGGTCAGTAACCCCGAATTTTTACGGGAAGGCTCGGCGGTTTATGATACCTTTAATCCCGATCGCATTGTTTTGGGAAGTAATGGAGATAAGGCGATCGCTATGATGCAAGAACTCTATCAACCTTTGGTAGACCGCAAGTTTGCTGACGATCCCAACTTACCTCCGGTTCCTGTGGTGGTAACGGACTTGAACTCGGCTGAGATGATTAAATATGCTGCTAATGCTTTCTTAGCCACTAAAATTAGTTTTATCAACGAAGTGGCTAATATCTGCGATCGCGTTGGGGCCGATGTTACTCAAGTGGCCGCTGGTATTGGTTTAGATTCTCGTATCGGTAATAAGTTCTTACAAGCTGGAATTGGTTGGGGTGGATCTTGTTTTCCCAAAGATGTGTTAGCGTTAATTCATACTGCGACTGATTACAATTACGAGACAGAATTACTCAATGCTGCGGTTAATGTTAACAAACGACAACGATTAATTGCGGTTGAAAAGTTACAACAGGAATTAAAAATCCTCAAAGGAAAAACCATCGGTTTATTGGGATTAACCTTTAAACCGGATACGGATGATATGCGAGATGCGCCTTCTTTAATTATCATCGAACAGTTAAACCGTTTAGGTGCTAAAGTTAAGGCTTATGACCCCATCGTTTCTCAATCTGGGTTAAGTCACGGTTTATCCGGTGTGATCATTGAAACAAATGCTGAAATGTTAGCTGATAGCTGTGATGCTTTGGTGTTAGTAACAGATTGGAAGGAATTTTTAAGCCTTAACTACGGTAAAATGGCTCAAGTCATGGCTAATCCTGTGATTATTGATGGCCGTAATTTCTTGGATCGGTCTAAGTTAGAAATGGCTGGTTTCCATTATGTAGGAATTGGACGCTAATTAATCTTATTTAATTCAAAATTAAACTGATGAGTAGGATATTTTAATTGCTGAAATGTTCTACTCATTTTTTT
>JASJDD010000289.1 GCA_030065735.1 Crocosphaera sp. | reverse complement strand
TAAAACTTATCATCGAAAAATACAAATGATTGAAGCCTTAAGTCAAACGATTTGGCTAGTTCCTTTGTACGCATTAGTGGGGGCCATACTTGCAATACCTTGGTCCCCTGGAATTATTCGGGAAACCGGTCCGAGGCCATCGGGTTATGTTAACCTATTGATGACCTTTATGGCCTTAGTTCATAGTTTAATTGCTTTAATAGAAACATGGGAGAAACCAACTACTTATCTATCCTTTTCTTGGCTTCATGCTGCTGATTTAAACATCAGTTTTGATATCGAAATTTCCACCATTACCATTGGTGCATTAATACTAATTACTGGGCTAAATTTATTAGCACAAATTTATGCCATTGGTTACATGGAAATGGACTGGGGATGGGCGAGATTTTACTCTTTACTGGCTCTTTTTGAAGCAGGAATGACTACCCTTGTCTTGTGTAACTCCCTATTTTTCAGTTACGTTGTTCTAGAAATTCTCACGTTAGGGACTTATTTATTGATTGGTTTATGGTTTAATCAATCATTAGTAGTAACTGGGGCTAGGGATGCTTTTTTAACCAAACGGGTAGGGGACTTAATCCTACTCATGGGAGTGGTGGCCTTGTTACCCTTAGCCGGAACTTGGAATTATAACGAGTTGGCTACCTGGGCCGAAACTACCACGATCAACCCTACCACAGCCACGTTACTCTGTTTAGCTCTTATTGCTGGTCCTTTGGGTAAATGCGCTCAATTTCCCTTACATTTATGGTTAGATGAGGCTATGGAAGGTCCTATGCCAGCTACCATACTACGGAATACCATTGTTGTGTCCACCGGGGCGTGGGTATTAATTAAATTACAGCCCGTGTTAGCCTTGTCTGATCTGGCTTCTACGGTTATGATTTGGGTAGGGTCTGTCACCGCCATTGGTGCCGGTTTAATTGCTATTGCCCAAATTGATATTAAGCGATCGCTGTCTTATTCAGTGAGTGCATACATGGGTTTAGTGTTTATTGCCGTAGGAACCCAACAGGACGCAACAGCGTTAAAATTACTGTTAACCTATGCGATCGCCATGTCTTTATTGGTGATGAGTGTAGGCGGTGTGGTATTGAATACCATTACCCAAGATTTAACCCAATACGGCGGTTTATGGTCTCGTCGTCCCATTTCTGGCATCTGTTACCTAATTGGTGCAGCCTCACTGGTGGCTTTCCCTCCGTTGGGCTGTTTTTGGACGTTGACAGAGATGGCTGATCATCTTTGGTTAACCCATCCCATCTTAGTTGGAGTCATGCTGCTAGTTAACGGTTTGACAGCATTTAGTCTTACCCGTGAATTTAGTCTCATTTTCGGGGGAAAACCCAAACAAATGACGGTGCGATCGCCAGAAGGGTTATGGGCTTTAGTATTACCGATGATGATTACGATGGGGTTTGCTCTGCACGTTCCCATTTTATTGTATCAATGGCAGTTATTACCGGTTGGGGAAGCCTTAAATGTAACGGTAGCCGGATCATTCACCCTTACCAGTTTAATTAGTACCGGAACCGCAGCTTATATTTATCTTAATGATGATATTTCTAAACCCATTGAATTACCATCCAAAGCATTACAAGACTTTTTTGCTTACGATCTTTACACAGAAAAATTTTATCGTAATACCATTGTTTTTGTAGTGGGTTTAGTTTCCCAACTTATCTATTGGTTTGATCGCTATTTAGTAGATGGAGTTATTAACTTAGTGGGGTTAGCAACCATCTTCGGTGGAGAAACCTTAAAGTATAATGCTTCTGGTCAAACTCAATTTTACTTTTTGTCAATTTTTCTAGGGGTTATTCTCTTTGTTGGCATTATTTTTTCCAATTTCATTTTTTAAAGACCCTGTTGTTAACGACGGGGTTTAACAATCTGAAATTTATATCATCATTGAATTAGGAGAAAAAATGCTGAGTTTTTTACTTTGGTTTCCCATATTAGGGTCAATTATTATTGGTTTAGTGCCAGGAAAATCAGACTCTCTTCGTTTACGACAAATCACGACAATTCTCGCTTTTATTATTTTCGGTGCTACCATTGGGTTATTAACCCAATTTGATTTGAGTGATCCAGGCTGGCAATTTTCTGAATATTTACCTTGGTCGGATTTTATTGGTTTAAGTTACAGTTTAGCGGTTGATGGGTTATCTTTGCCCCTGATTGCTCTCAATAGTCTCTTGACAATTATTGCAATTTATAGTATAGGAGAAAATGTAGAAAGACCGCGCTTGTATTACGCTTTAACCCTGTTAATTAATGCAGGAATTACTGGGGCATTAGCAGCACAAAACCTCTTATTATTCGTCATTTTTTACGAACTAGAATTAATCCCCTTTTACCTGATGATTGCCATTTGGGGAGGGGAAAAAAGAGGTTATGCTTCCACTAAATTTTTACTCTATACGGCTGTTTCTGGACTGTTAGTTTTAGCTGCTTTTTTAGGTATTGGTTTTCTCAATGGTGCCAGCAGTTTTGACTATAACATTATCACCACAGCAGGATTAGAATTAAACACCAAACTGATACTATTAACCGTTCTTTTAATCGGGTTTGGTATCAAAATTCCCTTAGTTCCTTTGCATACTTGGCTTCCTGATGCTTATACCGAAGCATCTCCAGCAGTTACCATCCTATTAGGAGGAATTTTAGCTAAATTAGGGACTTATGGCTTAATTCGTTTTGGATTACAACTATTTCCCGATGCTTGGTCATTGGTGGCTCCAGGATTGGCTATTATTGGAACAGTAAGCGTGCTGTATGGAGCTTTAAGTGCGATCGCTCAAAAAGACATTAAACGCATGGTTGCCTACAGTTCTATTGGTCACATGGGTTATATTTTAGTAGCAGCGGCCGCAGGGACTCGATTAAGCACTCTCGGTGCAGTAGCCCAAATGGTCAGTCATGGCTTAATTTTAGCCCTCTTGTTCCATTTGGTGGGTATTGTGGAGAGGAAAGTAGGAACCCGTGACTTAGATGTGCTTAACGGTTTAATGAACCCGATACGGGGTTTACCCCTCACCAGTGCCTTATTAATCACGGCAGGGATGGCAAGTGCCGGGATTCCTGGTTTAGTGGGATTTGTTGCTGAATTTATCGTATTTCAGGGTAGTTTTGCCACATTTCCTATTCCTACCTTACTCTGTATCATTGCTTCTGGTTTAACCGCCGTATATTTCGTAATTCTACTGAATCGGACTTGTTTTGGCAAATTAGACAATAAACAGGCATATTATCCGAAAGTTTTGCCATCCGAGACCATTCCCGCTCTTGTTCTCACTCTTGTTATTTTAGTTCTTGGTGTACAACCCAACTGGTTACTAAAATGGATCGAACCAACCACAGATTTATTAGCAGTTAATGTTAATAAGATTGAACAAGTTGCTGTTAACAGTGAACAGTGATCAATCAATTTAACCCCTAACTGATAACTGACATTTACCATGACACAAACACCCCTTAACCCTACTGCAAAAATCCCTCCATCAACCCATCCCTTTGCTGATGTCATTCATCGCCTAGAAGCAGGGGGATCAATGTTACCAGATACCCCAGAAAACTTAATGCAAATTATCGGCATTTATAAAGCCTATGCGGTACCAATGGACTTCTATTGGCGGGACTTATTATATATTGCTGAAAGCGTCTTTTTAGATCCCCTTCCCTTCTTTAAATATTTCTTACCCAGAGAATATTTAGAGTTACATAATCATTATGCAGGAGATGACGCTGAATTAAAAGTTTGGCGAGGAAAAGCAACCGCACACCCTGAACTTTTAGAGTTTTTAGAGAAGGGAAAAACAAAAAAAATGCCAAAACTGTTTCATCATTTATGGCATGATCGCATTAACATGGAATTTGCAGAAGCTTGTATGCGAGCAATGTTTTGGCATGGTCGAGATATGGGGTTAGGTAAGTTTGATGCTTACTTAGATAGTGATGAATATAAAGCGAATGCAGATAAAACAATTAAAGCCTATTTTAAGAATAATCCTGCTATGTTAGGGTTATATAAATTGTTTCCTGAGATGTTCCTAGAACAAGTTAGACAACTTTCTTATTATTCTAATTTGGGACTGTTTTGGGAAGTGATGGCTCCAGTCTTTTTTGAGATGTCTGATATTTACGATGAGGGTGGGTTTAAAGGGGTTCCTGATGCCATGAATTTCTTGGTTAATGGTATTTTTGCAGTTGCTGATCGTCCCATTTATCATCATGTTTATATTGGAGATGAATGTTACGAAATTATCCCTAAATCTAAGGGATTTACTTGGCTTCATGAAGCAGCTTTACCCTATGTTGAATCAGTCTTTTATCGCACTGCACCGTTTAGGGGAACGAAGTCTTATAACGCCCAAGCAAAACAAGTTCCCGACGCTCAAAAAGACTTTCATTATGGCATTTTATACGCTGATGTTTTCCCTGTGGGAACTGCTGGGATTCCTCCCACATTGTTAATGGATGATATGTATCATTTTTTGCCAGATTATCTACAGAAATACTACCAAAAAAATTGTCGTGGTGAAGGTGATATGTTGATTCAACTAGGGATTACTTTTCAGCGATCGATGTACAATGTTACCTCGGCTGTTATTCAAGCATTGCGTCAAGCTTTGTTATATCCATTAGACGATGAAGATCCCAAACATTTACTCGAAAATCGTCAATTTTTTGAGTCACAAATGGATAGATTTTTGCTTCCAGAAGCCCGTTTAAGAGACATTCAAAATCAAGAATATCGTTAGAAAAAGTATGAATGATTACAAAGAGTTGTTAGAAATTAAATTTATTTCAATTATTGCCATGAGTTTATCATTTTTACTTTATTTGATAACATGGTTGTAAGAGGAAACGGCATGATATAATAGCTTTATGGAGAGAGGTTTCATGAAATCTCTCTCCATGATTGGAAAATTTAGTTTTGATTAGCTAATTGTATCTTCAAAAAATTCCTTTATATCGTGCTATCAATGCTGTTAAAGGATATGCACAAATTGATATCTATTCCCCTTATTTGGAGTCGTTGGCTATTTATTTTCTTAAGTTTATTGATGTTGAGCTTAACAGTATTTCCTTGGGGAATATTAGCTCAAAGCTCCTCCTTAGATATTATGAACAAAGCTCCGATTCTTGTTGATGGGGATGTTTTATTTAAGGTTGGCTCTTTCAATAATTTTAGCGCACAACAGCGAGCGGATATTATCAATAACACTTTGGCCCAAGAAGTGCGTTCTCCAGAACCAGTGGAATTAGTTATTGTTCAAGATTCACAGCCAACAGTCATTCGTAATCAAACCACAAAACGTCATTTGCTCAGTGTTACAGAGGTGGATGTCATTGAAGGCACTAATACTTTTGAACAAGCTATTATTTGGAAAAACCACTTAAATAAAGCGTTACAAAGGGGACAATTTGAACGAACTTCGGGCTATGTGCATCAGGCTATTTTATTAAGTTTAGGAATTATTTTAGGAGTAGTAATTATTCATGGTGTCTTAATTTATTATCGCAGAGAAGTTTTTACCCGACCCTTGTGGCCCAACGACTCCATAAATAGGAGGAATATATAACATAATCAACCTCATTAATTAACCATTAACTAAACTTACCAGGGAGAACAACGAAGATTTTATAAAAGACGACTAAAGTTAACACAGT
>JASJDD010000288.1 GCA_030065735.1 Crocosphaera sp. | reverse complement strand
AACATCCTCAAGATTTATGATGCACTCTTACTCATATTATAACATCTCAGTAAGATATAGAGCGGGATGATTTTTAATGGACGCTTCGCGGTTGATTTTCTGGTCGTCATTCATCCCCACCGTGTAGACGGATGGGGATGAATGACGACATTAGGATAAAATGTGAAAACTTGCTCCTGCCTCCTACCCTGGAGCCTCCTGCCTTACCTAAGCAGCTAGTTGACAACTCAAATGGAAACACTATATGTCACATCTCAATACTACTCGATTCAAGAATAATTGCTAGTTTCCACAGGGGAGGGAAGAGAGAAAAACTCAAAAAATTTCTCTCGTTGTCTTGTTGTTTTCTCAGAAAATTTGGGCAAATTAAGTATGTACACTTGGGGGGAGGAATTATTGATCAATTCACCATTCATCTGTCCCAAACCATAGGGTTGAGTTTAAAGGTTTCAGTCTGTGATCTATTCATTACTACTAAAAAATCATCTATCAACCGTTTATTAATGAATAAGCTAAATCCCAAGTCTTATAGAGAAGAGAAAACGTTATGAGAGCAGTTTTACTGGTAGAAGATAGTCCAGCCCAACAAAAAATGATTTCTACTATTCTTAAAAAGAATGGTTGGCAGGTCATTATCGCCAAGGATGGCATTCAAGCCCTTGAAACGATTAAAGACTCCAGTCCGGATCTCATTGTCTTAGATATTGTCATGCCCAAGATGAATGGGTACGAGGTCTGTCGTCGCATTAAAACCAATCCCAACACCCAAAATGTTCCCATTGTGATGTGTTCTTCTAAAGGAGAAGAATTTGATCGTTATTGGGGGATTAAACAAGGAGCAGATGCTTACATTGCCAAACCCTTTGAAGATGTTGAGTTGATTGGAACCATTCAACAACTGCTACGGCAATAAACGCACTATTATTGATATTGGAACAAACTATGGTTGGTAATTTAGATTTAGCTCAAGACAATCGGCACGAAATCTCCCCTGAACTTCAGGCATTACAAACCCCTGAAGGAGAATTATATTTAAGATTTCATCTGCCCTCAACCGAAGAATTTGCCCTTCCGGCCATTGCCATTCGGGAGGTGATGCAGCAAAGTCCAGATCGAATTACACCCATTCCCAATGCCTCACCCTTGCTCTTAGGAACCCTCAATTTGAGGGGACAGGTCATTTGGGTGGCAGACTTGGGGCAATTTTTAGGCAATAGTCTTCCTTTGCGAACCGATCGCCCCGAAATTCCAGTCATTGCCGTAGAAGAACAAGACACCATTTTAGGGTTAGCCATTGATCAGTTGGGGGACATGGAGTGGCTGGATATTGACCAATTACAAGCCCCTAACAATGTGGCCGATCACATTGCTCCTTACGTTCAAGGAGAATGGGTGGTCCAAGAAAATACCCATCAAGTCTTACGATTATTAGACCAAGTAGCGATTTTACGCTCAGCCCGATGGGCAACATAAGGGAATCATCTTAACAGAGATTCATTTAATAAATATACCTAATTGATAACCCTTAACCCAAAACCAATAACTGACAAGATTTAACCTATAGGAGAAAGGCAATGACATCAGGGACAGACTACGCACAATTATATAATGAAGCTTATGTCGCTTACGGACAGGGAAACTTTGAACAGGCCGCTACCCTGATGGAACCCATGGCCAAGGCTTTTCCTGAAGATCCTGATGTTCTGTTATTACGGGGTCATATTTATTTTAGTTTGGGAAGATACGAAACCGCTTGTCAACAATATCAATCGGTCATTGGCCGTAGTGATCGTCCAGATTTAGTGGATTGTGCTAACCAAGGATTAGCACAAGCACAACAACTACTACGTCAGTCAAGCAATAATTATGGAAGTAATGAACTCGCTCAATCCTCTGAGATAGCATCTGATCAGGTTGACATGGAGGAACAGTGGTCTGATCCTGGAGACTTATCAGGGGATTGGGAGTCCCAAGAGTTTGATCTCGATGGACTAGATTGGGATAGTGCTATTTTTGATGACGAAGATTTAGGAGAACCAACCATTGGTCAGCAAACATCTCAAGGGCAACCTTTCGATGAGAATAATCATCACGAGCAAGGACAAACTGCCTTTGAAATGTCGGTTGATCCCTTTACTACCTTAAGCGAAGTCAAGTCTTTTGACACTCCAACAGATACTCCCAACACGAACACCTCAGAAGACGATGGTTGGGCTGATTTTATTGATGATGATTTTCCTGATTTTTCCTTGGGTGATGAACAAGATTTAGAAACTGAAGCAACTACCGGATCAGCCGTAGCAGAGGATGAAGAACATACCTTTGTGGTCTCGTCTAATCTTAATCCCCCTTCTTTGGGGAATAGTGGCTCCAAAACTTCCCCAGAAGAACCCTCCCATGATGGGTCTAATTATTCTGCTCAGGATGATTCCACCATTCAAGGGACTCCTCAGATGATGTCCTCCGATCAACTCCAAGCACATAACCAAGTTTTAGATAAGTTTGATGCGTTTCAAGAAGAGGCTTTAGAGGATTTATCCAATTTTGATTTTACCGACATGAATGATCAGTTGCCTGATTCTGGTCTATTCACTCAAGTCGGCGAAAATCTCAGTGATAATCTGGGGCTACAAACCGGGGACCTTTTAGCCAATCAAGGACCCGAAACGGTGAATTGGGTCAAATCTGATGATATGGCCAATACCTCTTTGTCTGATAGTGCGCTTAAAGTGGCCAAACCTACAGTAGAAGAACAACAAGGTCAGTTGAGTTGGTTTCTCAATGCACCCTTAAAATTGAAACCTTGGATGGCCGCCGGAAGCACAGGATTAGCTTCTTTTATGGCCATTTTGTTGGTGAGTGGGTTAGCTTGGTTAATGTCCCCGAAACCAAAACCCACTGAGGTGGTTGAAGAACAGTCAGTCACTGAACAAGTGGAACCATCAGAAGAAACGACAGAAACCGCCTCAGAAACGAACCAAGAAGCTAAACCTGGAAATCCTCTCTTTTTACTGGCTTTGACAGGGGGTTTAGTGGGATTTGGAGGGACACTCTTTTTCGGACTCCTTAGTTCCTATCAATTAAAACGCACCATTGAGGATCTTCAGACTCAGTTTGATTCGATGTATGCGGGTGACTACAATGTTAAAGCGACTATTTACTCCGAAGATGAGTTAGGCCAGTTATCCCATAGTTTTAACCAACTCTCCCGTGTTATCCTAAGCACCACCAGCGAAGCGCAACAACGGGCTGCGGAAATGGAACAGGCCAGAGAAGAGTTACAAAGGCAAGTGATTCGCCTCCTGGACGATGTAGAAGGGGCTGCTAGAGGAGATTTAACCGTAGAAGCAGAAGTCACCGCCGACGTATTAGGGGCGGTTGCTGATGCCTTCAACTTGACTATCCATAATCTACGGGAAATTGTGGCTCAGGTAAAACGTACCGCAAAACAGGTGAACAAAAGTTCAACGGATAGTGAATTATTTGCTCGCAATAATTCCCGTGACGCACTGCGGATGGCAGAAGAATTAGCCGTAACGTTAAATTCGGTACAGGTGATGACGGAATCGATCCAACGGGTGGCAGAAAACGCCCGTGAAGCCGAAGAAGTCGCCCATACCTCCTCCGTAACTGCGCTTAAAGGGGGTGAAGCGGTGGAACGAACAGTGGCGGGTATTCTACAAATTCGAGAAACGGTATCGGAAACCACTCGTAAGGTAAAACGGTTAGCCGAAGCATCCCAAGAAATCTCGAAGATTGTGGCTTTAATCTCTCAAATTGCCTCTAGAACCAATTTGCTTGCGCTTAATGCCTCCATTCAAGCAGCTAGGGCAGGAGAAGCGGGACGAGGCTTTGCTATTGTGGCTGATGAAGTCCGTCAGTTAGCTGATCGTTCGGCCAAATCTTTGAAGGAAATTGAGCAAATTGTACTGCAAATTCAAAGTGAAACCGGTTCGGTAATGACAGCGATGGAAGAAGGGATTCAACAGGTAATCGATGTAACGGATAAGTCAGAACAGGCAAAACGTTCTCTAGAGGATATTATTGATGTATCTAATCACATTAATACTTTGGTGCGATCGATTACCACAGATACTGTCCAACAACAGGATAATTCTAAGGCGGTGAGTCAAGTTATGCAGTCGGTGGAATTAACTGCCCAAGAAACCTCCCAAGAATCCCAACGGGTGGCAGGTTCTTTACAAAATCTGGTGGGTATTTCCCGTGATTTACTGGCTTCTGTGGAACGTTTCCATATCGAAGGGGCCGCCGAAAAATCGGAACAATCTTAAATTAGGCTCAGGGTCAACTCCTGATTGAAAGGGATTACTATATAATTTGCTAAGTCCCCTAAATTTTAGTTAATCTGTGTGTGAGGATGGTTAGTTATGAGTCGTGTTATTAGTAAAGTTTTGTCTCCTGCCATGCAGCTTTGGTTACGGTCCCAAGTTGAGGACGTAGATACTCTGGAAATTGCTATTCAAGGAAGCGATCGCCAAATTTTAAAAGGTCATGTTTCTGGGGTAACTTTAAACAGTAATCAAGCCATTTATCAAGGATTACATTTAGGAGAAGTTCAATTAAAAGGGGAAAATATTCGCATTAATATTGGTCAAGTTTTACGAGGTAAACCTCTACAATTATTAGAGGCTATCAGAGTGTCTGGTGCGGTAGCAATTACGAATCAAAATCTACAATCTTCTATTTCATCTGCTTTATTAGGGGAAGGGTTTAAAGGGTTATTAGAAACGTTACTAGAATATCAAGGAATTACCGAACCCTCTCAATTATTAGAACAGTATGAAATTGATTGGCAAGGGGCTTATTTAGATAATAATTATTTTATTTTACAAGGGAATTTGACTCATAATGGTGTGACTCAACCGTTAAAAATTAAAGCAAAATTAACTCTTATTCCGCCACAACAGTTACAATTATCTGAGGTTGAAATACAAGGTATTCCTGATATAAATAATGATAATGTCAAAGAATTTTCTGTTGATTTAGGAGCGGATGTTTCTATTAATTCTTTTCAGTTAGATACAGATAAATTAATCTGTGAAGGAGAATTATTAATTCGTCCTTAATTGTATTATAACACTACTCATTAAATCTTGTAAGGTGGGCAATGCCCACCCTACTCAATATTAACTTAATCCTAATAATTGAGCTATTTCAGGTAATAATTTATTACATTCTTGCACTAATTTTGTTGCATTGGGTAAGTTTGCCGCAATTCCAATTAAGGCATTTTTTGAGAGTTTAGCTAATTTTTTCAAGCTACTATCTTCTGGGTTATTAGCTGCTTCTGTTAAACTTTCAACCGCTTCTAATGCTTC
>JASJDD010000022.1 GCA_030065735.1 Crocosphaera sp. | reverse complement strand
TGTAGCATAGGTTTCTAAAATATGGATGCCTTCGGCGTTTATTTATTGGTCGCCATTCCTCCCACGTACTCAGTCGTACGGGGATTCCTGCCGACATTTAGGTTGAAAGGGGAAGATGAATATCACCCAGTAACCTTTCTTTTTTAGCTCCAGTGACTTTGGGTAAATTTCCTGGAAGCTTACTTACGTATCGCCAGTAGGCTAAGATGGCGAAGGCTATCGCTTCTTTAAAATCACTGTTCATACCGACTTCATCGGTGGTTTTCACTCTGGTTGTGGAAGGACAATGATCTTGAATCCGTTTCTTTAAGTATAAGTTATGAGAGCCTCCCCCACATAATAAAATTTCGTCAATGGGATGTTTAAGAAAGTGTTGATAACTATGGACAATAGAAGTGGCGGTGAAATCGGTCAGGGTAGCTAAAAAATCTGTTTCTGATAAATTATATTGCTGTGCATCTTGCCAACATTTTTCTAAATAGTCTGCTCCAAATAATTCTCTTCCGGTGGATTTAGGGGGAGGTTGCTTAAAAAAATCTTGTTTTAACCATTGTTGAATTAACGCTGAATGAGGATGTCCTTGGGCTGCCCATTCACCATTTTTATCGTAATTTTTTTTCCCGTTTGTTAATTTTTGAACAGCCAAATCAATTAGGATATTACCTGGCCCTGTATCCCAACCAATAATCTTATTTTGCCAATTTTTTTCTGGTTTTGGAGGCAAATAAGTGACATTACTCATCCCACCAATATTTTGCACACAACGATGTTTCTTGGGATCACTTAATAGATAAGCATCGATTTTAGATACTAAAGGCGCGCCTTGTCCTCCGGCTGCTATATCGGCTACTCTAAAGTTATTAATCGTAGGAATTCCTGTTAAATTGGCAATTATTTCTCCTCTCCCTAATTGTAGGGTATAGCCTAATTTTTCTTTGATTGGGGGACGATGATAAACAGTTTGTCCGTGGGAGCCGATTAGTTCTATCGTAGAATGGTGTTGTTTAATTTTATTGACTGCTTCTACAAAACATAAAGCTATTGTTTCATCTAATTGGGCAAACGCTTCCATTGATAGGGGTTTTCCCCCAGCCACTTCTAGAATTGTTTGTCTTATTTTTTCTGGATAAGAATGATTAATCCCAGACAGGAGTTCAATGTTTAAATCTAATTCTTTTCCCGTAATTTTCACTAAGGCAGCATCAATACTGTCCACTGAGGTGCCACTCATTAATCCCAAACAATACATAATTCCTAATGGATAATTGATAATTAATCTGCCAAATATCCATTAGCCAGGGTTGAAGGATATTAAGGTCAAAGCTTTTATTATACCACCCCTAGACTTATGGTATCTAGGGGTTTATGATTTAGATAAATTTAGTCAGATAAACCACAAAAAACTATTGGGAAACGCCAAAATGTCTGTCCCTGAAGAACTCACTACTGAGGTCTCACAACCTGCTGAATCCGAAGAAACTTCAACCCCTAAAGCTGAAGTTGAGGAAAACCCTATTCTTTTTCAGGCCATCGGAACCCTCAAAGGGAAACCCGAACAAGATGAAGAGGGTAACTTTTTTATTCGTCTGGGGGGAAAACGCTATAAATTATTTATTGCGGGTTATCGCTATCAAGCTTGGCTGAAGCAAATGGCTGCTAACCCTGATCAAAGCTTATTTTTGCGAGTCTATCCCAAATGTTTAATGATACCGCGCAAAGATCCTCAAATTTATTTTCAAGTGGCTGCTTGGGAAGAAGGAAACCCTTGGGAAGAAGAACCAGGGATGTTTAAATTTAGAGGGGTTTGGCAGTTTGTTCCCCAAGTCAGAACCCCAGTGATTTCTGTCTATCGTAATCAAAATGCTAATGACCCCAAAGGCAAATTTAAGGCTTCCCATCTTCCTGTATTGATGCGACGAGAGGATGAAGCCAAACCGTTCCGTTTTAACCCTAAAATAGCTAAGGAGGATTTACCTCCCCGTTGGTTTATCCAAGGAAATTTTAAATTTATACCGTCTCGTAACTGTTGGGGATGGGATAAGGATTTAGAACCTCCCACAAAGAAGATTCCACGATATAAAAAACCAGTTAAAGCAACTACCGACGGTAATTCATCTCCTAAAGGGAATAAAAAACCTCCCAAAAAAATAGAAAAACCTAAAAAACCCACTATTCAGAAGACTCAACCAGATGATTAAACCCCAAAAGTTGGGTCTTGTTCTAACATAATTGTTCTCTAACCTTTTATTTGTCTCATTAAATTTGGAGAAAAGCCCTATTTATACACCTCCTTTAGCTCGCTTGATTGAACAACTGCAACGGTTACCAGGGGTTGGACCCAAAACCGCCCAACGCCTGGCTTTACATATTCTCAAACGTCCTGATAACGAAGTCCAAGCCTTGGCTAAAGCTTTAATTGATGCTAAGAAGCGAGTGGGGTTATGTAAGGTCTGTTTTCATTTTTCTGAACAGTCTATCTGTGATATCTGTCGTAACCCAAACCGCGACTCGCAAACGGTTTGTGTGGTAGCAGACTCCCGTGATGTCATTGCTTTGGAAAAAACGCGAGAATATAGAGGAAAATATCATGTTTTAGGAGGTGTTATGTCTCCGATGGACGGTATTGGCCCCGAACAACTCTATATTCAACCTTTAGTGCGACGAGTGACTCAAGATGGAGTCAAAGAGGTGATTTTAGCTATTAGTCCTACAGTGGAAGGAGAAACCACCACGTTATATATCGGTCAACTTCTTAAACCGTTTACTAAGGTAACTCGTATTGCTTTCGGTTTGCCCATGGGAGGTGATTTAGAATATGCTGATGAGGTCACTTTAGCAAGAGCATTGGAGGGAAGACGAGAGTTAGATTAAGTTGGCTTTTTTGGTTTTTCCCTACTCTAACCAATCAAAAATCTTTTCCAGTTGAGTCATATCAATTAAACCGTATTTCCATAGCTGCATGGGGACTTGAGCAGGAATGGCTTGGGTATGTCGTAGGGCTAAATTGACCTGCTCAGCAGGAATTTCTAATTCATCTTGTAAAAAAATAATTAACTTTTCTAACATAATTTAACTTCTCCTTATTTCATCCTTAACAGGCACTCGAATCATCACCGACTCAGGTTTCTCTTGAGATTGGTTACTTCTGAGGGCCATAACTATCACAGCAAGGGTAAGAAGTTCGATGATTACGTTACTCATATTTCTGAGCCTCTTGTAAACTTATGTAAACTATATTAATCTTTTTGTAAAGAAATTGCAAGGAATCTTGCCAAATTCCTTGCAATGTGTTAGGAGTCTTTGAAAATTTTAAGCGGCCATCAGTTTCGGTTCTACCGGTTGCGATCGCAATAACCGTTCCATAATGGCTTGGGGTTGACGGCCATTGGCGACGATGAGACGATGAGAGAGGACGTGAGGGGCGACAAATTTAACGTCGTCGGGGGTAGCATAATCTCTTTCTTCCAGAAATGCTACTGCTTGGGTAGCCCGTTGTAAAGCGACGGTACCACGAGGACTCACCCCTAAGCTAATATCATCATCGGTACGGGTTGCCCGTACAATACTAAGCATATATTGTTGTAAAGATGGGGTGACTTTCACCAAACTGGTTAAACGCTGTAACTCCCGTACATCTTCTAAAGAAATACAAGGTTCTAGTTCATCAACCTTCACCCGTTGCAATTGTTTTTGTAACATTTGCAGTTCTTCGGCTTCACTAGGATACCCCATACTTAAAGAAATTGTAAAGCGATCCATTTGCGCTTCGGGAAGGGGAAAGGTTCCTTGAGATTCTACGGGGTTTTGAGTGGCGATGACAAAGAAGGGTTGAGGCACTTGACGCGCTTCTCCATCGACGGTTACCTGTTTCTCTTCCATCACTTCTAATAATGCAGACTGGGTTCTTGGGGTAGCGCGGTTAATTTCGTCGGCCAATAAGACGTTTGCAAACACCGGCCCAGGTAAAAATTCAAATTCTCGACTATTGGGGTTCCAGATGTTGGTTCCGGTTACGTCGGTGGGTAGTAAGTCAGGGGTACATTGAACCCGTTGGAAGCGTCCATTAATAGAACGGGCCAGAGACTTGGCTAAGAGGGTTTTCCCAACACCAGGGACATCTTCGAGTAATGCGTGTCCCCCACTTAATAAAGCGACGATAACGAGACGAATCGGCTTTTGTTTACCAACTATTGTACGACTTAAATTATCTGTGAGGGCAACAATTTTATCTCTCATAGGAATTATTGGGATAACTGAGTATATGATCCATGTTTAAGTTGCCCATTTTTGTTGTTATAGTTTACATTTGGGGAGAAGTCAGGAGTCAGGAGTCAGGAGTCAGGAGTCAGGAGTCAGAAGTCAGGAGAAGTATTTAAAAATGAATAAAAGATAAAAGAATTTATTTTTATAACTTTCTTGGTTATTACTTTTATTTTACACTCTTTATTTTCTTACCTATTTCTAATTTTTAACCAACTAAAAACTTGTTTAGCCGTTACAATTTTCCCTAACTTAGTTTAATCATATCAAATTAAGCTATGGTATTTCCATTTATCGTAACACAGGCTTCTAGACTGTACAATCAGGTTAGGTTATTTCTGTTTCTAAATAACTTTCGCATAACCTAATTAAATCTTCTGTATAAGCATTACGTTCTTTTATTTGGGTACTGATATAAATATGTCTAACTAAAGTGAGAACCTTATAAATCATAATCCTTTTTTTGCTTTCTTCTCCTGTTAGTTGAATAAAAGCTTCTTGTAACGCTATTTCTCGATTATTTAACGCTTTAAAATCTCCTAAAACCCTTAAACTATATTCAGTAATATGAGCGATAAAATTACCAATATCAAGACTTGGATCACCATAACAATATAAATCTAAATCCAATAAATAAAGACGAGAATTATTAATGATAATTTGATCGGCATAAAAATCTCGATGAATACCCACAGAAGGGATATAAGATAAACTTTTACCTAACTTATTACATTCTTTTAAAAGTTCACTAATTCTTGTTTGCCAATGGGGATATAATTCACTCAATAACGGTAATTTTTTCTGTAAGATATGCAGTTCATTATCAATGGTATGATATCGATCCGTTTTAGCAGGAAATTGGTGTAATTTATAAGCAGCATAAGCAATTTTTTGAGCAATATTAACCCCGTTTGGTTTCCCTAATAAAAGGGTAGTGGTATATCCTGGTACTTTTCGCTGTAACCACATTTTCCACTGGGGAATAACCCCAATAGGTTGAGGAACGGAGACGTTATCTAAGCTATGATCATCAAAGCCATTCTCCCACAGATATTTTTGTAGGTAATAACTTTTTGTATCTGTTCCTTTAAACTTTACTTTTCCGAGTAAGCTAAATTCTTGTTCACCCTTAAATTGATATTCAATTAAACAGCGTTTTTGGGCTTTGTAACGAATAACTTTAATTCCAGATAAGCAATTTTTTTTGATTAAGTCAGGAAAATACTTTTTTAAAATTTTTTCAACTTTCTTAGGAGATAAAGCATCTTTTAGAAAGGATAAATTAGGATTAGAAAGTAGATTAAATGAGTCGTTGACTTGAATATTCATAGTTTAATTTTCCTTATTTGTAGGGTGGTCAGTGCATCGGATCACGGTTATTGGGCAATAGGTAATTCTTGAAAAGACTGGTTGTTTTTATTACATTGAATTTTATACAATTGTGAATACAAACCTTTTCCCTGTAATAATTCCCAATGGGTTCCTTGTTCTAAAACTTCTCCTTTTTCTATATATAAAATTATGTCAGCTTGCGTAGCTAACGAAAGATCATGGGTAATTAAAAAGGTGGTTCTATTCTTAGCTAATCTTTGGAGGGCTTCGATAACAGCTTTTTCACTTTTTTGATCAAGTCCTGTTGTCGGTTCGTCTAAAATTAAGATGGGAGTTTGACGAATAGCAGCCCTAGCAATGGCAATTCTTTGTCGTTGTCCCCCTGATAAAGTTGACCCTCTTTCTCCTACAAAAGTATTGTATTTTTGGGGTAATTTTTCAATAAAATCATGGGCATTGGCTAACTTAGCAGCTTTGATAATTTCTTCATGGCTAACATTGTTCATTCCATAAGCAATATTCTCTTTAATAGTGGCTGCAAACAAGAGACTTTCTTGTAAAACTACACTCATTTGAGAACGTAAAGAGTTTAAGGTATAATTGCGAATATTTTCCCCATCAATCAGAATATTTCCTGATACGAGATCATATAATCTCAGTAATAAACTCATTAAGGTTGATTTCCCACTACCAGACTGTCCTACAATGGCAATAAATTGACCCGATTTCACGGTTAAGTTTATCTTATTAAGGATAGAATGAGAATGATTGTAAGCAAAACTAACATCTTGAAAGGTTATATTTCCCTCGAAAGAAGGGGCGATCATTGCGTTAGGTAAATCTTGAATATCTGGGGTCTCATCTAATATGTTTAAAATACGTTCTCCAGAGGCCGCAGCTTTGGCTAACCGTCCCGTATATTTGGCAAAATTTTGAATGGGTTTGAAACTATTTTTTAGGTAGGTTAAAAAGACAATGACATCCCCTGGTGTTAAGGCATCTCGTAACACTAACCATGATCCATACCATAAGACAATCGCCATTCCTAACGCAATAATGCCATCCACTACCCGTTCTAAAGAGGCGGATAATTGTTGTGTTTGGACACTTTGCCTTAAACTCCGTTGATTTTGTCTAGCAAAGTGATCAGCAAAGGCATTTTCTAAGGATAACGCTTGAATCAGCTTAATAGCTGCTAATGACTCCGAAGCAGTGGCCGCTACTTCCCCTTCCTGTTGTCGTTGTATCACAGACGCGGCCCGAATACGTTGACTGAGACGGCCAGACGCAAAAATGAATAAGGGGAAGGTTAACAAAGATAATAGGGTTAAATCGGCATCTAACCAAAACATAACCCCTACTGTCCCCAATAACGTCATCATACTGATGACTAGGGGAAGCGTCGCCGTGATCAAAATTTCTTGTAAGCGACTCGCATCACTACTCACCCGAACAATGAGATCCCCACTTCTGGCCTGGTTATGATAAGTCAGGGACAATCTTTGCAGATGACGATACACTTGTTCTCTGACTTGGATCATTGCCTGACTGCCCACAGTGGCTAAAGAAACCGTACTCCAGTAGGCTGAAAACGCCCTTAAACCGGTAATAGCGATAATTCCTAACGCACAAAGGGTTAACACCACAAGGGGGCTTAGAGACTCAAAAACGGGCAATGAGGACTGATCTTGGATGAGAACATGATCAAAAATAAATTTCAGGGGCCAGGGTTCGAGAATGCGTAATATTACATCCCCCGTCACTGCAAATATGGCTAACCCTAACCATGATTTTTCCTGCCATAAATAGGGCCAAAAACGGGCTAACATTCGCCCTAAACTGGGAATTGTGTTTTTTAATGATTTTGTTGTTGTCATTACTTGTTTCTCCATCACAACCTGTCAGGGAGGGTATTGTCACCGTAAGTTATCTAACTCCTGCCTTCTGCTTCGTGCCTCCTGCCTCTTTTGCTAACTTCAAAATCTTCTCTATCACTTGATCCCAGGTATAATGATCGAGGATAGTTTGACGGGCCGATGTGCCTAACTGGTGACGAAGTTGAGGCGATCGCATTAGACTAACAAAGGCTTCTGTTAAGGCGTTAATATCTCCAGGGGGACACAATAATCCATTTTTTCCATGTTGAATAACGTCCCTTATTTGCCCGATATTACTGGCGACAACAGGCAACCCTGCGGCCATGTATTCATAGACTTTCAGAGGGGAAAAATAGAATTGATCTAAGGGTGGATAAGGGGCAACTGCTACATCCATTTGTTCTAATAACAAGGGAATAGCATCGGGAGGGACGGCCCCGGTTAACTGTACTGCTGAGTTGAGATTTTTCTGATTAATTTCGGTTTGTAGGCGATCGCTTTCGGGTCCTTTTCCGATAATTAATAGTTTACTTTGGGGATAATGATCATGAAATTGTTCAAAGGCTTCTAATAAAATAGGTAAGCCATGCCAAGGTTTTAATGATCCCACAAAACCAACGGTAAAATAAGCGTGAGGTGTTATCTTTTTGGGATGAAACCGATCAGCATTTACGCCATTGGGAATCACTTTTATTTTGTCAGGATTTTTAACATATTGACTGATATAATCTTTCACTGCATCAGAGACAGCAATAATTTTTGTAGCTGCATTAAATACTTTGATAGCGACGGTTTCGGCTTCTTGGGTATGGACTAAACTACGGTGTTTTTGTTGTTCTAAAATTAGAGGTGAATTAACTTCTAAAATGCCAGGAATCTCTTTTTGTCTAGCATATTCCATGGCCCCATAACTCCATAAGGAATAGCGTTCATACACGAGATTAAAAGGTTCTGCATAGTCTAAGGCTGCCTCTATTTCCGAGTTCATGGATAAAGCAATTTTTTCTCTTAACCCTTGGGCAACTTTAGGAATGGGTAACAGTTCATGTAATTTTATAGCTTGTAAATCATCGGGTTTATTGCCATCAAACCGAGGACTAAATAAATGGACTTGATGATGTTGTTTTAAAAACCCTCTAATAATTTCTTGGACATGAATAGAACATCCTTTTTGTCCGAAAATAGGAATCCCAGCATCTGCACAAACATAAGCAATACGCATCATTAATTACCTCCTAAAATAAACCCATTGTCAACTGATGACTATTCACTGAAACAACTGTCTTAAACTAGCAGTATTTTGCTCAATATTGAATTCAGCTTCCATTAACTTTCTCGCCTTTTCTGCTAACTGAACTCTCATGTTTTCACTGGTTAATAAGGTTTGCAATGCCATAGCTAATGCTTCTGAATCATGTTGGGGAACAATTAACCCTGTTTCTTCATGTTTAATCATTTCAGGGATACCTGTAACATCCGTTCCAATACAAGGAGTTCCTAAGGCCATTGCTTCTAATAATACAGTAGGTAAACCGTCCCTATTTCCGTCTTTTCCGATAATATAAGGGGCTGCAAAAACTGCACTGTCTTGTATCAATTTAAACACCTCATTCTGAGGAAGCGGGCCTATAATTTCAACGCAGTTATCTAACTTTAATGTTTCAATTTGCTGCTTTAACTTTGTTTCTAAGTCACCAGTTCCCACAATTTGACAGTGAAAGTCACAACCCCAGTGTTTTAATAAAGAACAGGCATCAATTAACACAGAAGTTCCTTTTTTTTCCACTAAACGCCCCACAGAAATAATTTTATGAGGACGATCTTGAGGAGATTGATAATGGAGTTGAGATAAATCTAAACCGTTGTAAATTCTTTGCACTTTATCAGCTGCTTGACCATAAGTTTGTTGTAGGTATTGTTGATTATAATCACTCACAGTAACAACAGTCGAAGCATCCCTAAGTTTTCTTGTCATGTCATCAATATCTACACTTTCATGAAAAATATCTTTAGCATGGGCCGTAAACGTATAAGGAACATCGGCAAAGTGAGACGCTAAGCGGGTTACACTGGTAGCAACTGACCCAAAATGGGCGTGTAAATGGGTAATTCTTCTTAATTTAACTTCCCTCGCTAACCAAGCAGCTTGATAAACAGTACTCGCTAACTCTCCTTGTGCGATAGATAGCTTACTCCAGAAATCAGGAAATAATTTACTTAATTCTTGTAATTCTGCCCAAAAATAACTAGCAGCCGTTGGAGATAAACTATTAAGAGACTCACTAACCCGTCCCTGGATGGGTTTACGAATATAAGTCACACTGGCCCTAACTTGAGAAATACAGTTTTGAAAGTGGGTGTCACAAGGGGGACGCAGGGCAAAGATATCGATGTTTAATCCTGCTTTTTCATGGGCTAAAATTTCATTAACCACAAAAGTTTCTGAATAGCGGGGATACCGTTTAACGACATAAGCAACACGCATTGATTCATTCCTCACTTACGAATTTTACGGTTTAAAAATAGTTCTATTTTTTAGCTGACTTTGAGAAATCTACGATCAGCTATGGCCAACAATTCTCCTAAATATTGGGGAATACGTTGTACTCCTTGAAAATCAATCTTTTCATGAACATTAGATTGAGTACCTTCTTTACATAACCACTGACTTAAAGCTTCAGGGTTAACCTCATCAGGATGTAACATATCAACTAATCCTAATGCTTGTAACCGTTGCGCGCGAATTAACTGTTCTTCTCTCGGTTGAATACGAGGAACAATTAACGCGCGTTTTTCAAAGGATAAAATTTCACAAGTGGTATTATATCCCCCCATTGCTACCACAAAATCTGCTTTTTGTAGCCATAAAGTGGGTTCAGAAACATAGTCTAATACCTGTAAATTATTCCTATTTTTGGCTTCATGATCTAACTGTTGACGCAGTTGACTGGGCATCAAAGGACCTGTTATGATAATTCCGTTGATATCTTGGGGTAGTTGTGCCTGAGCAAACCCCCTGGCTAATTGATAACCGTCCTGTCCCCCACCCACCAAACAAAGGGCTAACCGCTTATTTTTCTTGTTTATAGACTGTTTTTTCTCGAATTTTGCGTAGTTTAAGCGGTATCGTTGGTCTAAATACCCTGTGTAACGGATTTTAGTTGCGACTTCAGCCGAAAATTGATACTCTTTAATGGCATCGTAAACCTTCTCATCGCCATAGATCCAAACGTTATCATAGAAACGAGCGATCGTCTCTTCATTTTTGGCTTTCTTCCAACTTGGGATAATCACCTCTGGTTGATCTAAAATATCCCGTAACCCAAGGATACAAAGGGTTTTACCCTGGTTGCGTAAATATTTCAGAGTACGATCTAATTCTCCCATTGCCCCTCTGGGAACATTATCGACAATAAAGACATCCGGCTGAAAATTTTTGATAGTTGTACGGATAACCTGCGATCGCAGTTTAATGATAGCATCTAAGGACATATCCAAACGACGGGCTTGATATTGCCCTTCTTTGGTTTTATATAAGGCAGGTAAGGTTAAATATTCAATGTTAGGATGAGTCCCCACCTTAGTCATGTCACTCATGCCACTAATAACCAAAATGTCGGCATTCAGGTTAGAATAGGCCAAACTTTGGGCAATTAAGAGATTTCTGCGTTTATGACCTAAGCCCATCGTATCGTGGGAATAAAGGGCAATTCTGAGCTTTTGGACTTTTTTGGGGTTAGGCAAGGATTGAAGCGGGATAGTAGGCTTTTTAAGCGTAGTTAACGGCATAATTTAAGAAGGGTGCAATATAACTGAGTGGACAAAAAAGAGACAAAGAGGGGTCTAAGGAGAAGTTACATGGTCAATCTTTATGGCGTTGTTAAATACGGCATAAGCTGGTCTTAGTATAAGTTCACAAAACTTGATATGTCAGTCCCAAAATTTAGGGAAAAAAATCCCTCTCCATAAAGGGAAAGGGTAAAATTATTCTACTTATTTCCACTTATTTCTATGTCCAGGACTTCTTGCTACAGTCACTGATCAATTAATAACTAATTAAAGGAATCCATTCATAACTATCAACAATTCCTTGAAAATAATCATTAATTGCTTCTCTCGAATAAGGGGTTACTCCTGTTTCTTCTCCAAACCATTTTTCATATATTTCTACCTGTTGCGGTTGATCACTAATAATTCCTTCCATAAATTTAACTAAACTATAATTGACCATTCCGCGCCAAGCTGACTCATCTTCAGGAATCATACAAGCATACGCTTCATACATATAAGGAAACTCTGGAACCACTTCAAACCTATCAGCATTGTTATTTTCTAATCTTAATCCCTGCAAAACAATGCCATCTCCTGCAATGGCTTCAATTTCCCCTTTTTTCAGTTTTTCCAACCCTTCGCTTCGATCTTTAATAGGAATAAGAATGGCTGCTGGTTGTTGTAATTTAATGGCTTGTTCATTAGTGGTATTGGGAATCACACCAATTCTACGACCTGCTAAAGAGTCAATTGTCCCTAAATCACTCCCTTTTTTTCTTAAAATTTTAGTTCCACTGGCAAAATAACTAACTGAAAAATCCACAATTTCATCTCGTTTCCAAGTAAAAGTAGAAGAGGCACATTCGATATCAATTTCTTTATTTTTAACTTTATCAAAACGATTTTGTGGCGTAACTTCTACTAATTTTATTTGAATGGGTTTGCCTAGTTTTTTTTCTATATCTTGACGAATAATCTCTAAAACATCAATAGAATAGCCTACCCATTCTCCCTTTTCATTAATGTAGGCAAAAGGAATAGCATCTTTACGGGTTCCTGCAGTAATGACCCCTGTTTGTTCGATTTTTTCTAGAATTTCTCCAGCCCAACTTGAACGTTGAGAAGTTGCAGTTAATAATAAGGTTAAAGCTAATAATACAAATTTTTTCTTCATCACTTTTTTCCTCAGACCATCTTAAGGTCGTAGACTGCAAAGGAGTCAACTAAGTTTCAATTAAATTTGATTAGATTCAAAAAATTCTCGTAACTAATGACTGAAAATTCATGAAACATAATTCTCATTTTTTTTAGACAATTATTAACTTTTTGACTATTGCCTTTTAGTTAAATTATATTGTCCTAATCTTCATAGATAATGCTATTCATTCTACTGACAAGATAAAAGAGATTTGCTATGGTAAACAGTTAGAGACATAAAGGATTAATGCCACTGTGAGTTCTAATAATTTACCCAAAACTACTGCTTATGTCCGTATTACTCAACAGTCTTGGCAACAAGGCCAAATGGAAGGAGAAGTTAGGGCCGCAGAATATCAATGGCGGTTTCAATGGCATTTCCGTCAGGGACAATTATCAGTACAACCGTCCTTAGGTCGTGCCTTAATTTATGAACCCTTGGGACGGTTTTTGGAACGATCTGATTATCAATTGGAACCTGGAGGAGATTATGAGTTTACTCTGCGATCGCAGCTTTAAGTCTTGGCTTTGTGTTAAACGACTTAACACAAAGAAAGTGTATTTATATTATTCAGATCGTGATCAGGTATTTCACTAACCCTGTGACTTCGCTTACAGTCAGACAACAAAATCAGATTTATTCTGGATAATACATAGATGTTGATAGTATTCTTCTGTGAAAGAGATGTCTAACTTTACTATTATGTCCACTATCTGCACCAAAAGTATTACCCAGGTTTTGCCTTCCTTTACCATTTCTATATTAGTTTTATCTGGTTACTTTTCTTTATTGGGTGGCTTAATGATTGGCTTGGGTGGTGCAATGTTTTATCAAGGGTTACGGTCTAGTCAGAAACAAACATTACCAGAAACTTTTGTCGCTACATCAACTCATATTCACACCTTTTAATCTTCGTCAAATGCTGGCCATAATAACCGCAAAGCCATCATTGCAAATCCTATCGCTGCCATCGCTTTTAATACTTTAGTCGGTAAAAACTGAGCAATGGTTCCCCCAGCAATCACCCCCAAGAAACTAGCCAAAATCAAGGCAGTAATTGAACCAAAAAATACCGCACGAGGTGACTTGGAACTTCCCCCCAAGGCGATAGCCGCCAGTTGACTTTTATCACCAATTTCTGCTAAAAAAACAGTAATAAAACTTAATCCGAATAATTGCCAATCCATCATTCATTCCCTTTAACTATTTAATACATCCCCTACTAATAAACCTGTAATAATTAATAATAACACAGCTACCGCTATATCTAAGCTTTTCGGAGATAAACGACGGGCTAACCAATAACCAATTAAAACCCCTAATAAACTGGTGGCAATTAAAGCCATTGCTGCCCCGGCAAATACCACCCAAGGAGACTGAGATTCTGCGCTAATCAATAGAGTTGCTAATTGAGTTTTATCCCCCATTTCTGCTAAAAATATTGTCAAAAAAGTTGAACTAAAAACTGTCCAAAAACTCCAAGATTTTTGTTTTTTTAAACCATCATCAAAAGAAGATTTTGGCTGATTTTCAGTTTGATTTGTTTCAGAAACATTCATAATATAATCGGTTAAACTTTAATGATTAATTATTTTTTATCTTGATAAGCCATACCGTTAGCCTCTGCATAACGTTCCATAAAACGCATAAATCGATCCCAATGCTCATCTTTTTCAATATCAAATCCACATCTAACTTCTTTTAATTCATCTCCTTCATCTCCTCCCCAAATAATTTTTAAAGAAGATGGGGTAACACTAATTTCTCCTTCGGAATCAATTAAACGTAAATCACCATAGGTTTGAGTTGTATAACTTCTAAACCTTTCTAAAGATTTTAAATTCTCAAAAATCATCAGAACATTACGGATTCCTGTTTGCTTACTCCGTCGTAAACTTACATTACTTAATTCTTCAGAAATGCCGACAAAAAATTCAATGGAAGGGGTAACATCACTCATAATTAATAGTTTTGATGGTTTATTAACAACATGGATTAATATTGAGGAGCAAACTGAGGGACTGAACTCAATTTTGCTTCCTCCTGATGGTTATCTCTTATTCAGCTTCTCCTCCTTGAATTTTAAGAATGAGAAAGCCCCAAGCTAAACCAAAAAGAACTAATACCATTAAAACAATGGCACCATTAAACATCATACTTTCAGCAGTCATTTGTGTTCTCCTAATTGAATGGATAAGTATTAATAATTACCTGACAGTTTTAGCTTATCATTGAAGTTACCATGACAGTAAAGACTCGTCAATTTTAGCCACAACTAACCCATCATTCTATAAGTATTGTAAAACACTAAGGTAAAATCACAAGATGCAATCTTTGGACTATCCACTACGTCAACGTCCTCATTTAGCCCTAACCATGGGAGATCCCGCCAGCATTGGGCCAGAGATTATTCTCAAAGCATTAGCTGATCCAACCCTCACCCAAACTTGTGATCTCACCGTCATCGGAACGCGATCGCTACTTGATCAAACTTATCAGCAATTATACTCACGGGGACAACCCTTAGCCCATCCAGATACTTTATCAATCATTGATATACCCCTCGACCCTAACACCATGAGCGAAATTATTCCAGGATACGGCAACGCTGCTAGTGGTCAGGCTAGTTTTATGTATCTGGAGACAGCGATCGCCCATACCCTTGAGGGAAAGTTCCAGGGGATCGTCACTGCCCCCATTGCTAAGTCGTGTTGGAAAGCTGCAGGTTATCATTACCCAGGACAAACAGAGGTATTAGCCCAAAAAGCCCAAATTGATCGTTTTGGGATGTTATTTGTGGGGCGATCGCCATATACCGGTTGGACTTTGCGAACTTTATTAGCTACCACCCATATTCCCCTCAATCAAGTTTCTGAGACACTAACCCCTCAATTAATGTCCCTTAAATTAGACTTATTGATTAACTGTTTACAGCAAGATTTTGCGATTAAAAATCCTAAAATTGTCATCTCAGGATTAAACCCTCATAGTGGAGAAAATGGGCAATTAGGGACAGAAGAAAAAGACTGGTTATTGTCTTGGCTAGAAACAGCAAAAAAACAATATTCCAAGGTAGAAATAGTGGGCTTAGTTCCCCCCGATACTATGTGGGTTAACCCCGCCCAAGCTTGGTACGGAAACCCATTAAATGTAGGTCACACAGGGGATCCTTCTAGAGATCAGCCCCCATTAACCATCAATCATGTAGGAGATGCTTACTTAGCATTATACCACGATCAAGGGCTAATTCCGGTTAAATTAATGGCCTTTGATCAAGCTATCAATACTACCATTGGCTTACCATTTATTCGTACTTCTCCTGATCATGGAACTGCATTTGATATTGCTGGGAAAGGCATCGCTAGGGACAGCAGCCTCAAAGCAGCCATCAATTTAGCTGCCGAATTAACTATAGCTAGATTAAAATAGATTGACTTAAGTAAAATTTTAGAGTAAGACATCTGATGTGATTAAGATCACCGTCTCAGTAGGATTTCGATCAGTGGAAAATACAGATTAATCATTCATAATTGATGATAACTTTAGGAATGATCTAAATAATTAAACTGTTTTTAGCCCATTTGTTGCTGTTATTATGCTCTATCTTACAGAAAAAAAACAAAATATACAACATATACTGGCATTTAATTTAACCAGTGGTGAACGAGTTTTCTATCTAGATGAACCTCAGTATTCCATCGGACGATACCCTAAAAATTCTATTGTTATTAATGCGGAAGGAATTTCTAGACAACACGGCACCCTAATTAAAAAAAACAAAAATAATGATCACTTTTCTTATGTTCTTATTGATGGAAATATTGAAGGATATAAAAGTAAAAATGGTATTGTGGTTAATGGGGAAAGAATTGATAAATCTGAACTAAAACATGGAGATATTATTCACTTTACTAAAGAGGTAACAGCCCATTACTATATTCTTGATCAAGAAAATCAAGGGTTTATTCAAAAATTAACCCCTAATCGCTTTTTTAAAGCTACTTCTTCCCATTTAAGTAATCTTTCTAAAGAGACACAACTTGTCCAAAGAACAAAGAAAAAATCCACTTTATTAGAGATAAAAAATCTAGCTTCTGTTGTCGAATTAAGTCCTATTCCTATTGTTGAAATTAATAGTGAAGGAACTATTACATACCTTAACCCTTCCGCTAATTTCAAATTTCCTGACCTAGAAAAAGCTCAACTTCAACATCCCTTGCTACAAGGACTGATTGAAAAGCAAAATTATAATAATGGTAGTCTTGTGATCCGAGAAGTTGACATACAAGAGCAAAGTTTTGAACAGCATATCCATTATTTAGCCAAAGAAAAACTCATCCGAAGCTATATCTTTGATATTACCCAACGAAAAAAAGCAGAAAATGAATTAAAATATCGTGCTTTTCACGATGCTTTAACTGGATTGCCGAATCGTACCTTTTTTGATCAACATATTTCTTTAATGATCAAAAATAGCGAACGACATAATCAATTGTTCGCTATTTTATTTGTTGATATTGATAGTTTTAAAAATATTAATGATACGTTAGGGCATAGCATTGGCGATCGCATTTTAAAATGTTTTGCTCAACGTTTGACCTCCCAAGTCCGAAACAGCGATATAGTTTGTCGTTGGGGAGGAGATGAATTTGTCGTCCTTCTTTCAGAGCTTGAAAATCCCGATCAAGCAGCTAAGTTTTCTCAAAGATTGCTTCAAACCTTTGAACATCCATTAAATGTGGAAGGACATCAAATTTATCTTAAATGTAGTGTGGGAATTGCCATTTATCCTGAAGATGGACAAGAATCAGAAATTCTTCTTAAACATGCTGATGCTGCTTTGTATCGGACCAAAGAATCTGGACGCAATCATTTTCAATTCTATAACCCAAAAATGAGTTTAGAAATTGCTGAGAATTTTGCCTTAGAAAACCAACTTCATCAAGCTATCAAAAACGGGGAATTGATTCTGCATTATCAACCACAAATTAATATTAAAACAGGTAAAGTTTACGGCTTAGAAGCTTTAATTCGCTGGAAAAATCCTAAACTGGGGTTAATTAGACCAGATAAATTTATCCCTCTGGCAGAAAAAACTGGATTAATTCTTCCAATGGGGGAATGGATACTCAAAACTGCTTGTCAACAAAATAAAAAATGGCAAAAAATGGGATTACCTCCTGTGAGAGTTGCGGTTAATTTATCGGCACAACAATTACAACAACCGAACCTAATTGAAACGGTAGAAAACACCTTAGAATCTGTGGGATTAGAGCCTAAATGGCTAGAATTAGAAGTAACTGAATCTATTTTGATGGAAAATGTAACTTTAGCCAGTCAAACCTTACACGAATTAAGGCATATGGGCGTTTATATTTCTATGGATGACTTTGGAACAGGATATTCTTCTCTAGGTTACTTAAAAAAATTCCCCTTTGATACCCTCAAAATTGATCAAAGTTTTGTCAGAGAACTGAATCAAAGTCCTGAAGATTTATCGATTATTTCTGCTATCATGACCTTGAGTCGTGGCTTTAATATGAGAGTCATTGCTGAGGGAGTTGAAAATCAAGAACAGTTAAACCTTCTTCAACAATTAGACTGCGAAGAAATGCAAGGATATTTCTTTAGTCATCCCTTGAGTCCAGAAGAAATATTTAACTATTTAATAACTTTTAATCAACAAAAACAATTAATTTTTGCTTGACCCTAACTATTTCTGAAATTTTTACTGCTCTTTTTATCAAATCTCTTACCTAAGCATTATGAATACTCATATCAATTATCCTCACGAAAACCGCCACTTAATAGTTATTGAAGATAAAAGATATCGTCAAACTATTTCTTTAGAAGAAGAAACTTATTCCATTGGCAGACATACGAATAATTCTATTGTTATTTATTCCCAACAAGCTTCCCGTCGTCATGGTACATTGATGAGACGAAAAAATCGTTATAATAATACCTATTCTTACTGGATTATTGATGGGGATTTAGAGGGTAATAAAAGTCGTAATGGAATTTATGTCAATGGAGAAAAATGCTTAATCAAAGAGCTAAAAAATGGAGACCTAATTAACTTTGGTTGTGAAGTTAATGCCACTTATTATGCAAGTCATGAATGGTCAAATACAGTCATCGATATTGCCAAAACTAAACCTCAACAATTCTCCAGTAGTTCTTCAGAAGTCAATAGCCATTATGCCCTATCACAGCCTCATATCGATTTTGATCATGAGTCTCAACCTCTCAATCCTAAAGATACACTCCAAGCTCAAGAATATCAAGATCCTTTAACCAAATTACCCAACAGAATTTTATTGAAAGAATACCTTTTAAATTCTTTGAAAAATGCCAAGCAATATCATACATCAATGGCAATAATTCTCTTAGATATTAATCATTTTAAAGCTATTAATAAAAACTTAGGCTATCCTGTGGGTGATAAAATTTTAGTAGAAGTGGCTCAACGGCTTAAATCTAGTTTAAGAGATAGTGATATTGTTGCCCGTTGGGGAGATGATGAATTTATTGTGTTATTGCCTAAAATTAGTCATGGAGATGATATTGGAAAAATTAGTCAGAGAATTTTAAAAAATATTAGTGAATCCCTAGAATTGTCAGAAACCCTCTTATACTTAGAGTATAGTGTGGGTTCTTGTATTTATCCTGAAGATGGGCAAGATAGTAAAACTCTTTTGCGACAAGCAGAAATTAGATTATTAAATCATAAAAAGGAGATGCTATCATCTAATAAAAAATCTCATTTAACAATTGATCCTAAAGCCTCTAAATTATTAAAAGCTAAAACCGCCCTAGAAAAAGCTTTAAACCATCAAGAATTGGAGCTTTATTATCAACCTCAAATCAAGATAAAAACAGGAGAAATTTCTGGTGTTGAAGCATTAGTACGCTGGAATCATCCAGAATTAGGTCAAATTAATCCTCAAAAATTTATTCCCGTTGCTGAACAAACTGATTCAATTATATTGATAGGAGAATGGATTTTAAGAGAAGCTTGTCGCCAAAATAAAACTTGGCAGAATATGGGTTTACCTAATTTTGTCATGTCTGTTAATCTGTCTCCGCTACAATTAAAAGATCCAAACTTTATCAACGTAGTTAAACAAATCTTACGGGAAACAAAACTTGCTCCCCATTGGCTGGAATTAGAAATAACAGAAAAAGCCATTCTTGCCAATTCAGAACTTGCTCATCAAGTTTTACAAGACTTAAGACAATTAGGAGTTCATTTATCCATGGATGATTTTGGAACTGGTTATTCTTGTATTAATCATCTTCCCAAATTTCCCTTTGGTACCTTAAAAATTGCTCAGTCTTGCATCCAAGAACTGACCAAAAAACCAGAAACAATTGCCATTATTTCAGCAGCCATTGCTTTAGGCAATAGTTTAGATTTACGGGTCATTGCAGAAGGGGTTGAAACCCACAACCAACTTGATTTATTGCAAAATTTAGATTGTCAAGAAGCCCAAGGCTATTTATTAAGTCAACCGTTAAATTATGAGGAAGCTACTCGATTTTTAGACCTTTATCAACTGCCGAAAGTTTCTTGTTAATTTAGATACACCAATCTTCAATGAATTTTATAGTATAATCAGACAAACGACCTTTGTTGTTGACAAGGATTGCCTCAGTTAACTCATCATAAGTCAAATATGTCTGAAGCGAGCTATGATAACCCCTGGAACTTTCAAGACTTAGACGAAGCCTTAATTCATTGTGATGAAATTCAAGAACAATTAAACTATCAAAAAGCACAAGATAGTCTGAGAAATTTAGTCAACCATTTAGATTTAACACCCACCGAACAAATTGGGTTAAAAAGTGAGTTAAATAACCTAACGGAAATGCTGGAAAAATTAGAGCATTCCTTAGTCCAAATTGCTGCTTTTGGCATGGTAGGAAGGGGTAAATCTTCTGTTTTAAATGCTTTATTAGGGGAAAATATTTTTAAAACGGGTCCTTTGCATGGAGTAACTCAAACCATTGATACAGCATCTTGGAAATTACAACAAGATGATAATATACAAGGCTTGCAAACAATAGCTTTATCAGGGTGGGGACAGTCTCAAATACAGTTAATTGATACCCCTGGTATTGATGAAGTGGATGGAGAAACTAGGGAAATTTTAGCTCATCAAATGGCCAAACAAGTGGATTTAATTCTATTTGTTATTGCAGGAGACATGACCAAGGTAGAATTTGAAGCTTTATCCCAGTTAAGAGAAGTGGGAAAACCGATTATTTTAGTGTTTAATAAAATTGATCAATATCCAGAAACTGATCGCTTGGTTATTTACCAAAAAATACGGGATGAACGAGTAAAAGAGTTGCTGTCTCCTGATGAAATTGTTATGATTACAGCCTCTCCCTTAGTAACAGAAATTAGTCACGATCATCAAGGAAATTTAAAACAAAAAAGACGAAGGGGAAAACCGAAAATTGAAACATTAAAGTTAAAAATATTAGAAATCTTACATCGGGAAGGTAAGTCTTTAGTTGCTCTTAACACAATGTTATATGCTGACGAAGTTAATGAGCAAATCGTAGCCCGTAAATTAGAAATTAGAGAAAAAGCAGCTAACCAATTAATTCAAAAAGCAGTGATGACCAAAGCGATTGTCATTGCTTTAAATCCTGTGACAGTGGTTGATTTATTCACAGGGGCCGTGGTAGATGTAGCGATGATTCTAGCCTTATCTCATCTTTATAGTATCCCCATGACCCAACAAGGAGCGATCGCTCTTTTACAAAAAATTGGCGTGAGTATGGGGGGAATTAGTGCCAGTGAATTTCTAACCTCTTTGGGTTTAAGTTCTCTTAAAGGAATGTTAGGGTTAATGATTCCCACAACCGTAGGGTTTTCTTTCCTTCCCTATGTCTCCATTGCCATGACTCAAGGTAGTGTGGCCGGGGTGTCTTGTTATGCTATTGGCCAAGTAACGAAACGTTATTTAGCTAATGGGGCAGCTTGGGGACCCGAAGGACCAAAAACAGTGGTGAAACGAATTTTATTATCTTTAGATAAAACCTCGATTTTGAATCGCATTAAGTGGGAGTTAGAAGCTAAATTGAAGCGGGATCAAGGGGTCAACCGTTATTGAAACTTTACAATACTTTTCCTAAGCATTAACAGAATTAATAAAAAGGGTCTTGACAAATCCTTAAGATTTGCTGTAATCTCCTATAGTAATTAGACTATGCTTTTAATAAAACCAATAGAACTTAGTCTATAACGGTTTCAGCAACAGACTTCTAGCTATATCGGGGGTTCAAGCTTAGGATTCATCGTAGTCTTAACACTCTCCCCTCTTACCTATCAGTCAACTATTATCTGTAGATTGACGGAGATGTCTCATAAAAAGACATTGCTTTACATCCCATTCAAACATGAGAAAACCCTAAATAAAACTTAACAATTAGCAATGCAAATAACGAATCGAATTCATTTTAGAAATATCAGGGGTGATATCTTTGGCGGGGTAACCGCAGCAGTGATCGCCCTTCCCATGGCCCTAGCTTTCGGGGTTGCTTCGGGTGCAGGCCCTGCTGCGGGTTTATGGGGTGCAGTGTTAATCGGATTTTTCGCTGCTTTATTTGGTGGAACCCCCACCCTGATCTCCGAACCGACAGGTCCGATGACCGTGGTAATGACGGCAGTGGTCGCAAATTTAACCGCAAATAACCCTGAAAACGGTTTAGCAATGGCGTTTACCGTTGTTATGTTAGCAGGGATCTTTCAAATTATTCTCGGTACCCTGAAACTGGGTAAATATATTACTTTAATGCCCTATACCGTAATATCAGGCTTTATGTCAGGTATTGGGCTAATTTTAATTATTTTACAATTCGGTCCATTATTGGGAACGAGCAACCCGAAAGGGGGAGTGATTGCTGCTTTACAAAATGCTCCAACCGTATTGAGTAATCTGAATCTCAACATGGGTGAAGCTATTTTAGGGTTGTTAGCAGTCGCCGTTTTATTCTTAATGCCCTCAAAACTGAAGAAAGTTGTACCTCCTCAGTTAGTCGCTTTAATTGGTTGTACCTTAATCTCAGTCTTCTTCTTTGCCAATGCTGATATTAAAACGATTCCTGAGTTTAGTGCCGGACTTCCCTCTTTAGTCATGCCTACCTTTACCCTGGACCAAGTTCAAATCATGATTGTAGATGGTTTAGTGTTAGGGATGTTGGGCTGTATCGACGCATTATTAACCGCAGTGATTGCTGATAGTTTAACCCAAACCCAACACAACTCGGATAAAGAATTAATTGGTCAAGGTATTGGTAACTTAGTCTCTGGTTTATGCGGTGGTTTACCCGGTGCCGGTGCTACGATGGGAACCGTTGTTAATATTCAAGCTGGAGGGCGCACGGCTGTATCAGGTTTATCTCGTGCTTTAATCTTATTAGTTGTGGTACTTTGGGCCGCCCCTTTAACCCAAAATATCCCTTTAGCAGTATTAGCAGGGATTGCCTTTAAAGTCGGTATCGATATTATTGACTGGAAGTTTCTCAGACGCGCTCATATCCTTTCTTGGAAAGCAGCAGCCATCATGTATGGGGTCATGTTGCTCACTGTCTTCTACGACTTAATTACTGCCGTTGGTTTAGGGGTATTCGTTGCTAACGTTTTAACCATTCAAAAATTAGCCAATATTCAAGCCGATCGCGTCAAAGCGATTGATCATCCTGAAGACGATCGTCTCGCTACCCAAGAAGCCAAACACTTGATGAAAGAAGCCAAGGGACGCATCTTGTTACTCGACTTAGCCGGTCCGATGAGTTTCGGTGCCTCTAAAGCCATTACCCAACGTCAGAATATCTTAGATAATTACGAAATGTTGGTCATTGACTTAACCCATGTACCTTTATTGGGTGTAACTGCCACCTTAGCACTTGAGAAAACCATCGATGACGCTTATGCTAAAGGGTTAGAAGTTTATATTGTCGGTGGGGAAGGAAAACTCAAACAAAGACTGCAAAAATTCGATATTTTGGATCGGGTTCCTCACAAAAACCGTGTTCAAACCCGTGTTGCAGCCTTACAGTTAGCCGTCGCCAGTCTCAATGGATATACCATCGAGCAAATTGAAAAAAATATGGGAATTAATGCTTCTCATTTCCCCAAAGACGATACCAACTCAAGTAATGGCGTTGCTTACGGCGATCGCATTTCTAACTAGAGAAGGCAGGGGTAATTTAGAATTTAGAATTTAGAAATTCTATATTTACCCCCATCTTTCCGAAAAAAAATTGTCCACTTAGTCAAAAATTATGATTCTTAGTCCACCTATTCCACTATTAGCCACAGAAACAACAGCCAATTATGGCCCGATGATTTTAGCGGGTGTTTTACTCAGTTTAATTGTTATTTATCTAGCCAGTAAGTTAGGGGGCGAAATCTCAAGATCCCTTAATTTACCTCCCGTTTTAGGAGAATTAGTCGGGGGTGTTGTCGTTGGTGCTTCTGCGCTACATTTATTAGTCTTCCCCGAAAGTGGTGCCACCGCTACCGACTCAGTGTTAATGAGTGCCTTACAATTAGTAGGTGGTTTAACCCCTGAAGCCCTTCCTGAAGTGTTTAATACCCAAAGTGAAGTGATTTCTGTTTTATCAGAAATTGGGGTAATTATCCTACTGTTTGAAATTGGTTTAGAATCAGATATCAGAGAATTAAAGGAAGTCGGTTATCAAGCGGCTATTGTGGCGGTTGTGGGTGTGGTTGCGCCCTTTACTGCTGGTACTGTCGGCTTGATGTTGTTGTTTCATGTTCCGACGATTCCTGCTATTTTTGCTGGTGCAGCCTTAACTGCTACCAGTATCGGTATTACCTCTAAAGTTTTGTCCGAGTTAGGTTATTTAAAGTCAAAAGAAGGACAAATCATTGTTGGTGCTGCGGTTATTGATGATGTGTTAGGAATTATCGTTTTAGCGGTAGTGGCCAGTTTAGCTAAAACAGGAACCGTTGATGTTGTTAATGTCATCTATTTAATTGTCAGTGCCACCGTCTTTTTATTGGGTTCCATTTTCTTAGGAAAATTCTTTAATAAATCGTTTGTTGCTGTTTCCGAATTATTACAAACCCGTGGAAAGTTAGTCATTCCTGCATTGATTTTTGCCTTCTTTATGGCGTTTTTAGCTAACGTTATTCAACTAGAAGCCATCTTAGGGGCGTTTGCTGCTGGTTTAGTGTTAGATGAAACCGATAAGCGCAAAGAATTAGATCAACAAGTGATCCCCATTGCCGATATTTTAGTTCCCATTTTCTTTGTTAGTGTCGGGGCAAAAGTCGATTTAGGGGTACTTAATCCCTTTGTTCCTGAAAATAGAGAAGGTTTAATCATTGCTACCTTTTTAATTGTTGTTGCTATTATCGGGAAGCTCATTACAGGATGGACAATAACAGGGCAAGAAAAAATTAACCGTTTAGCCATTGGTTTTGGAATGATTCCCAGGGGTGAAGTTGGCTTAGTATTCGCCGGTATTGGTTCAGCTAGTGGCGTATTAAGTCAATCTTTAGAAGCAGCTATTATTGTCATGGTGATTCTCACAACGTTCCTCGCACCTCCTTTATTAAGATTTGCCTTTAAAGAACCTTCAGAAACTGCGGAAAAATTACCGAATGCTGATGTAGCCAACTAAAGCAACAAAAGGGACAAAATCTAGTTAATAATTGTCCCTTTTGTACCATTTCTATGGTATAATCGTAAGCTAATCATGGTAAAAGCAGTGAAAATGGTAAAAAGAAACCCGTCCAAAAACAGGTTTAAAAACTTCATAATTCAAGGAATGAAACTATTAAAAGATGATAATTTTATGATCGGCATTCACTTCGTTGAGAATGCCGTTTCTAAAATTTTATCAATCGCTTTAGTTATTGTTATTGGGGTTTCTTTATTTGATTTGACATTAGTCTTGGCTAAGGATTTATTTTCGGCTGAACCTGTGGGCTTTTTTCATAAAACTTTAATTGAAATTTTTGGATTATTTCTCAATATATTAATTGCCTTAGAACTCTTAGAAAACATTACTGCTTATCTGAGAAAACATATTGTTCAAGTTGAATTAGTTGTGGTGACAGCACTCATTGCGGTTGCTAGAAAAATTATCATTTTTGATCCTTCAAAATATGCCAAAAATGATTTAATTGCCCTCGCTTTTGCTTGTCTAGCTTTAGCGGCAAGTTATGCTATCATTCGCTTTATCAATCAAAGAAATAGTTGAAAAAGGAGAAGATGACTCAAAAAAATGGTGATGAACACAATCTTGGCAACGTTTAAAAAAACTATCTGATATACCTAATATTGTAATTGACTCTTATGTTAGAAGCTTTCATTTTTGCGACAATTTTATTTGGTTTTTTTGGCATCATTTTCAAAGAAAATTTAATGATGAAAATCATTGCAATGGATGTGATGAGTACAGGAGTTATTGCTTATTATGTCATTATTTCATCAAGAAATGGTCTGTTTACTCCGATCTTAAACGATACTACCAATAATAATTACGCTGATCCCGTTCCTCAAGCAGTCATTTTAACGGCCATTGTGATTGGGTTCTCTATTCAAGCTTTAATGTTAGTAGGAGTAATGAAGTTAGCCCAAAATAATCCAACTTTGGAAACCAAAGAAATCGAAAAAAATAATAGTCCTGCTAAGAATTAGTAAGAAAAATCGATGATACACTGCTTAATATTTCAAGAATAATGCCTAATGAAAGCTCTAACAATTATTTGGATCGCCTTACCTTTATTTATTGGATTTAGTATTTATCTACTTCCTAAAATAGCTCGTTACCTTGCCTTGGGGGTAGCCATTGTTTCCCTTGGTTATGCGTTAACTATATTTAGTTTAAACTCACTATTAGAGTTTAATTTACTAAATAATTTTGGCGTTATCCTCTTAATTGATAATTTAAGTAGCTTTTTTATTCTTACCAATGCTTTAGTGACTTTAGCTGTCCTTTTTTACTGTTGGCAGAGTGACAAAACAGCCTTTTTTTATACTCAAATTATTATCTTACATGGAAGCGTTAATGCTGCCTTTATTTGCGCTGACTTTATTAGTTTATACGTCGCTTTAGAAGTGATCAGTATTGCAGCATTTTTACTCATTGCCTATTCTAGAAGCGATCGCTCTATTTGGGTAGCCCTGCGTTATCTTTTTGTTAGCAACACTGCCATGTTATTTTACTTGGTAGGGGCAGTATTGGTGTATCAGTCTCATCATTCTTTTAGCTTTGTCGGGTTAAAAGGATCACCCCCAGAAGCGATCGCACTTATTTTTTTGGGCCTGTTAGCCAAAGGGGGTATATTTGTATCAGGTTTATGGCTACCTTTAACCCATTCTGAGTCAGAAACCCCTGTCTCAGCTATGTTATCGGGAGTCGTTGTCAAAGCGGGGGTTTATCCCCTCATTCGTTGTGCTTTGATGGTGAGTGAAGTTGATCCCATTGTCCGCATTTTTGGGGCGGGGACAGCGTTATTAGGGGTAGGATATGCTGTGTTTGAGAAAGACAGTAAGCGGATGTTAGCGTTTCACACCGTTTCCCAGTTAGGCTTTATTTTAGCGGCCCCGGAGGTAGGAGGGTTTTACGCTTTGACTCATGGGTTAGTCAAGTCTGCTTTATTTTTAATAGCAGGAGTATTACCCAGTCGTAACCTCAAAGCGTTAAAACAGTTACCTATTAATACACCGATTTGGATTGCTTTAGTGATGGCCAGTTTTTCTATTTCGGGGTTTCCTTTATTATCAGGGTTTGGGGCAAAAGTTTTGACTATGAAAAGTCTTTTACCTTGGCAAGTTATTGCCATGAATATTGCTGCTTTGGGAACCGCAATATCCTTTGCTAAATTTATATTTTTACCTCATGAAACTAAAAGAGATAGTAAAGTTAAGTTAGGGTTTTGGGCAGCGATGATTTTATTACTGGGAGGGTTAATTATTGCCAATGGTATTTACTATCAAGCTTATACTATCAAAAATACGATTAAACCTTTGATTACTATTTTTCTAGGATGGTTAGCCTATGGTTTTATTTTTCAAAAAGCCGTTATTAAACTGCCTCGTATTGCTGAAGAATTTGATCATTTAATGGGAGTGATGAGTTTAATGTTAATTTTCCTATTGTGGTTGGTATTATCTCCAGGTATTAGGGAGGTGACAGGGTAAGATATATTGTTTATTAATACTTGTTCGACTCGTAGAAAAACTGATAACTGTTGTTATGATTTCTTATTTAGATTTACTATTAAAATTAACTATCTGGTTTTTACTCACCTCTGATATTAGTTTAGCTAATCTTATAATTGGTGTGATTATTTGTATACTATTACCTCGTAAATTGACTTCTCCAGGAAAATTAAAAGACTGGTTTCGGGCGTTCGTAGAAGTTTTAATTGCTGTTCCACAAGCTTATTTTGAAGCCATACAAATCATGTTATTTCCTCACAAACAAGAAGGAATTACAATGGAACGAGTTAAACCTCAAAGAACCCCTGGATTAATTTTTTTAGATATCTTTGTAATTACGTTTACTCCGAAAACAATTGTGTTAAAATATCATGAAGAAGGATGGTATGAGGTGCATCGTATTCGACGGAAAAAACAGTCATGAGTATAATCCTAATTATTATGATTTTAGCTTTACTGATCCCTATCTATGAAGCTTGGCAAGATAATGATATTTGGCAAAAAATGTTAGCCTTTTCGAGTATTGCCAGCAAAACATCGGTGATGATCCTAGTTATTTCTGTGTTACGAGATGATTGGATGATCGGAGTTGTCGGGGTTCTTATTCTCAGTTTGGGCAATGCTTCTTTAATGTTACTTGCACAAATTTTAAAACGAATAAAAATAACAGAAAATTAACAAATTTTTTGATAAAATACTAAAACTATGATTACCTATTTAAGTTATTTTTGTATTATTATTGGTCTAATTTTCTGGTTTTGGGGAACCTTTCCCTTAGTGGGCGATCGCTCAGTCTTATATAAACTTCATAGCCTTTCTGTTGCTGATACGTTGGGGTCAATGATTATTATTTTTGGACTATTTTTAAAGATACCCAGTGAATGGCCATTACTCATTTTAGCGATCATTTCTCTCGCCATTTGGAACACAGTATTAGGTTATGTTTTAGCTTACTGTTCTAGCAGTGAAGACAATCAATAACCATTATTTTTTTACAAAATGAATGATATCTATCTCTATATAATTACAGCATTATTACCTCTTTCTGCTTGTTTAACTGTCTTACAAGTTAACCCTTATCATACCTTAGTGATTCGGGGTATTTTAGGGGCGATCGCTGCCTTAGTTTATGCTATGTTTGGGGCAGCAGATGTGGCTTTAACCGAAGCCTTAGTGGGGACAATGTTAGCCATTACCCTTTATGGGGTAGCAGTGCGATCATCGATGGTAATGCGCTTAGGAATCATCGAATACGAAAGCAAAGAACCGGATCAGTTTCAACAATTAATGGATAATTTAAGAACTATTTTACATAAATATCATTTACGCCTAGAACTGGTTGCTTATGAAGATGAAACAGCTTTAGAAACAGCTTTAAAAAATCAAGATATTCATGGAACTTGTCAATTAAAATCAGAGCAAGATGATACCTATCATACAGTTACTAGAATCAAACGTCTTTATGAGATCATTAAACCAGAACTATCCTCATCTTTAATCACTTATTTTAACCCCTTAGATACCAAGGAGAAACACTAATGAAATGGGTTTATCTTGTTGCAGGAATCCTACTTTATGTGAAAATGTTGGTCATGCCTAACCCCATAGCTGAAATGATAGATTTATCTATTGTTGAAACCATCGTACAAGATAGTGGGGTTCCCAATGCAGTTTCAGGGATCATCTTTAGAAACCGTCTTTATGACACTATTTTTGAGGTAGTTGTCTTTACCCTTGCTGTGATGGGTGTCAGGTTTCTCATGGCCAATGAACAACCTTTGACCATGATTTATCAATTTAACGATCAGCCTTCTATTGTTTTAGCACGGTTAGGGGCAACCATTGCAGCGTTAGTTAGTATAGAATTAGCGATTCGGGGACATCTTAGCCCAGGAGGAGGATTTGCAGCAGGAGTCGCAGGAGGGACTGCTATTGGCCTAATCGCTATTACTTCCCCCTCTGAATGGATGCAAAAAATCTATCAACGTTGGCAAGCAGCCACTTGGGAGAAAATTTCCGTGCTTATCTTCATTATTTTAGCCGTTATCACGTTGATTGGGCTAGAATTACCCTATGGAGAAATGGGAAGGTTGCTCAGTGGTGGAATGATTCCCATTCTGAATATTTTAGTCGCTATTAAAGTGGCGTTGGGATCTTGGGCGGTGATTTTGATTTTTATTCGTTATCGAGGATTATTGTAATTAACCGCTTCTTGATTTTAGATCAAACCAATTAGGGGTCGAAGTAGGAGTCACCTCCTACAACTCCCATTCCGAACCGTACATGAAACTTTCACTTCATACGGCTCTCGGCAATTAGTCCCTTGTCATGGG
>JASJDD010000287.1 GCA_030065735.1 Crocosphaera sp. | reverse complement strand
CTTTCACGGGGATTGAGGGTGAGGTCTTACCTCGCCGAATAATTAATCCTCTGGTTAATTATCCATCTATCATTATATCATGGCAATTTTTATCTGTCTAGAAAGATCTTGAAAGATTTTAGAAGATATTGGCATATATTGATATATTATTGGCTCCTAGAAAAAGCAGTAGGTGCTGCTATAATTCCAGGTTTATCTAATAACTGACGTAACTTTTTAGCTGAGTTCATAAACAGTTTTATTCAAAGATTTCTGCTTCTTTAAAAGGTAAACCTTGTTGATCTTTTTTAGATAATAAAGGTTCCGCTTCTAACTGCCAGTCAATAGAAAGATCAGGATCATTCCAAAGAATTGTTCTTTCATATTGTGGGGCATAATAATTAGTGGTTTTGTAAAGAAAATCGGCTGACTCTGATAAAACAACAAACCCATGTGCAAACCCTTCAGGAACCCAAAACTGACGTTTATTTTCTGCACTTAATAGACAGCTTACCCATTGACCAAACGTAGGGGAACTTTTGCGAATATCCACCGCAACATCTAATACTTCACCTACTACAACACGGACTAATTTTCCTTGAGGTTGTTGAATTTGATAATGAAGTCCTCGCAGAACATTTTTTTGGGATCGCGAATGATTATCCTGTACAAAATTTCTTTCTATTCCTGTTGCTTCAGTAAATGCTTTTTCATTATAACTTTCATAAAAAAAGCCACGATCATCCCCAAACACACGAGGTTCAACAATAACAACATCAGGAATTTTTGTTTGAATAACTTTCATGGTTAATAGTTGGCAGTGAAACCTAATTCTAAATTCTAAATTCTACATTCTATATTCTACATTCTAAATTCTACATTACACTAAAGGTCACCCAATTTTGTAATTCTTCCCATCCCAAACCTTGACGAATAATTGAAGGAGGATCAGAAGTCATATCTAAAATTGTGGAAACATCAAAACCCGGTTCCAAACTATCATCAATAATCATATCAACCTGATTTTCTAAGATGTCAAATAATCTAGCTTTTTCTACGCCAATGGTAGGAAACTCTCCATCTTCATCAGGTAAATGGGCAGAAGTTGAAATAATGGGATTTTCTAATCCTTGTAAAATAGCTTGACAAATCGGATGATCAGGAACGCGAATACCTGTACTTTTTCGCTTCGGACTCATCACTAATTTTGGCACAGCTTTACTAGCCGGTAACAAAAAAGTATAAGGGCCAGGAATTAACCGTTTCATAATACGATAAGCTTCATCTGTTACCCCTGCATAGTTAGCAATATTGGACAGAGAAGAACATAAAAATGTCAAGGGTTTATCATTAGATAATTGTTTTAATTGTCGTACCCGTTGCACGGCTGATTTACTATTAAGATCGCAACCGATCGCATACACTGTATCTGTAGGATATAACATGATTGCCCCTTGTCTGAGGGAATCACATATTTCGTCAATGCGACGAGGTTGAGGGTTTTGGGGGTGTAAATCGTATAAAATAGCCATAATTATGACCAAAATAGCTTATTTAGACTGTGTGACAGGTATTGCTGGGGATATGTTTTTGGGGTCCCTAGTTGATGGTGGTGTTCCTTTAGAATACTTGATTGAGCAACTCAAAGGGTTAAACATTGACCACGAATATGAGTTAACTCAAGAAAAGGTACAACGCAACGGACAACAGGCCACCAAAGTTCATGTTAAGTTAATAGAGCAGCATTATCCTATAGATGAGCAGAGGAGGCAGGGGAAGGAGAGAGGCAGAGGGAGAAAAAATCATCATGGTGTTGAAACTGCTGCCCAAGCGTCCCATAAAAGTCACCATCACCATCATACCCCTGCTCGTCACCTCCCTGAAATTGAAGGTATGATTCAAGAGGCTAACTTACCGTCACGGGTGACACAGTGGAGTCTAGATATATTTCGTCGTTTAGCCGTAGCAGAAGGGGCTGTACACGGTGTTCCACCGGAAAAGGTACATTTTCATGAAGTGGGGGCCACCGATGCCATAGTGGACATTGTAGGCAGTTGTCTGGGGCTAGATTATTTGGACATTGAGACGTTATACTGTTCAGCGTTACCCACCGGTGGGGGAACCGTTTATGCCGCCCATGGCCGTTTACCAGTGCCGGTGCCGGCGGTGTTGAAGTTATGGGAGTCCCGTCAAGTTCCTATTTATAGTAACAAGATTGACAAAGAATTAGTCACTCCTACAGGGGCTGCGATCGCCGTTACATTAGTTAAAAGTTTTGGTCAACCCCCTAACATGGTATTAGAAAAAGTCGGGTTAGGTGCCGGTTCACAAGAGTTATCTATCCCTAATATTTTACGTCTTTGGATAGGGGAAAATATGACAGAAAAAAAAACAGTAATGTTGACATAGTTGCTGTTTTAGAAACTCAAATAGATGATCTCAGCCCACAGGTTTTTGGTTATTTATTTGACGTTTTATTGAATGTTGGGGCGTTAGATGTTTTTACTCAATCTGTGATGATGAAAAAGTCACGGCCTGGTATTTTATTAACAGTTATTTGTGCTGTTGATAAAATAGATGTTTGTGAAGAGATTATTTTTAAAGAAACAACCACATTAGGCATTCGTCAATCGATTCAGAAACGTTCAATTTTAGATAGAGAAATTAAAACAGTTAACACAAAATATGGAAAAGTTAGGGTTAAGATAGCCAGTCAAGGAAAAGGAGAGACTAAAACCATTATTAATGTCCACCCTGAATATGAAGATTGTGCCACCATAGCTAGAGAATTTAATCAACCTTTAACTACTATTCAAAAAATAGTTTTAGATGCTTTTTTAACTAACTATTGATGGCCAAGAATTTTAGTAGTAAATTTATGATGATTGAAATAATAGGGTCTAAAACCTGGCTTTTTGAAAGAAGTCAGAAGTCAGAAGTCAGAAGTGTAATTTATAGTTGAGAAATCTAACCATCAACTAAAATTAAGCGGATGTTTGATTATATTTCGGTCTGCATTCATCCTCGTCACAAAAACAACTTCTGTGCGATAGCGCCGGAACGCAGTGAGGAACTTCTGACTTCGTTAATCTTGGTATGGATGATGCCCCTCGTTATTGAGACGATATTCTTAAAAAAACTTATTAAAAAAACTAGCCATAATAACTAACTATGGTTGTAGATTTGTATGGGAGAAGTTCAAGTATGAGCGAAATAAGGCTTAGAAACTTATTGATTTTCTTGAACAGATGTTTAGCCTCTCTAATAATATCTGTAATATTTATCATCAGCCTAATGCCTATATATGCAGGACTAGCTGATGAGATTTCAGACTCTTCAGACAATGTACCCAACATCTGGAAATGTATTGGTTGTACCCCTAGCCAAGTTGGGACACAAATGTCCTTAGAAGAACAAGAAAAAGAGCTTAATGACTTGTGGGGGAAAAAGATTCTACGTCAGGGTAATTTTCCCCAAGAAGTCAAGGATTCCCAAGAGGCAATAGAGTTGGCTGACCCGAGTCTAACACAGAAGATTTATCTTGTAGCTGAAGGAGGTCAAATTCCTCTCTCGATTGCCCCACGGGATCAAGATCGTGACCCCAGATTGGCCATTACTTGGAAAGGTGATGGTATCTTATCAACATTGCTCAGTGCAAGTCCTGGTCCAACAACGGGTTTCTTGCAAATCATTGCTTGGGACTCCCAAAAGCAAAAGTTCAACTATTACGAACTTAACAATGATAATAACTGGAGTTGGGCCGGGGATTCGAGTCATGCTCGTCAACCGCAGTTTATGGGCAAAGGTTGTTTTGACTGTCATCATAATGGTTCAGTCATTATGAAAGAACTCAAACACCCTTGGAACAACTGGCAAAGTCAGTTAGCAACTATTGATTTATCTGTGTTGCCAGAAATGGTTGCACAAGACCCTAACTTGTCTCAATTAATTGGTGCTGACGTATTAGAACAAGATATTGAGGGTGGAGTGTCCCAATATTATAATGCCTGGCTCGATAGCCATGTCAGTGAAGACCTCACAACAGTTACTGAAGTTCCCGAAATTTTACGACACCTTACTACCACAACTTCCGTCAATTTTGAATCAAATTTTGAGAATGTCGGAGCTTTGGGTTCAGTGGTGACACCCCCAAAAAACTTTTTTCTCTTTGATGATGTTCTAAGTCAAGTAACGGGAGATATATTTGGAGACGCTGGTTATAACTTTCCTAATACCATTGGCTTTAATAGCAATCAATTTAGGCAAAGTATTGAAAGTAAAGGGTTTACCTTGCGTCAATGTAGGAGAATTGATAACACGAATGAGTGTGCTGCAGGGACTGTGGATTATGAACAAAAAGGAACGACTTTTCATCCTTTTTTCATCCCCGTACCTTCCAATGAAGACACTTTTGTGATCACAAATTTGTGGAACGGGAATTTTCAGATTATACGAAACAACCAGCGCAAAAACATCACATTTATTTCTGACAAGTTTGCGGCTGCTGTTTTGATGGTAGATTTCCAAAATCCTCTCTTCTCAACAGTGCGTAGTAGCTTACAATCCTATGGTGAAAAGCTAGATACGGCAACGATCAATGATCAAGGTGTCAGTAATATCCCTGCTTTGTTTGTTGCTGAGATTGAAGCAACCGTTAAAAACCAACCGCCTTGTTCAGAGCAGAATTTGGATAGCTGTACTGCTGAACAGCAGTTTCTTCATACTTGGAATTTACCTGATGCAACCTGGAAAACTGAGGTTAACCAACGAGTTCAATCTTATCTCGATGCAGTAGCTCAAGAGATTACTAATGGTAGTGGACTTTCGGATTATGTGGACCTTAGCATCTCACGCAGACGACAATTTGCGACTATCCAACCGATTAGTAACCTGTTTGAGTTTAGTCTTTTACTTCCTCAAAGTAATCTACCAGCAACTGCTCCTCTATTAAGGATGCAAAGCGATGGCAAAGTCGAACCAGTCAATTAATTTGTCTGCAAAAGCTAATTTATCCTAATGTTGCCAGAATACCCAAAATTTAAAACTCGTCAAAGATTTAAAAGTTTTAGTTATCCCCCTGGACAGATTAAACTAAAAGAGAATAAAATCTATCTCCCTTCTCTGGGGTGGATGAAATTCTTTAAATCTCGAAATATCCCTGATGGATTTAAGCTAAAAACTGTAACCATTCGCTCATTAGCTGATGGGTGGTATGTTTCGATAAGAATAGAAAATCCAGATGTTCCTCAGTCAGTCAATAAAGATTTAAAACAGGTCAAAACTGTTGTTGGTTGTGATTTGGGAATTAAAAAACTCTTAGCATTAAGTAATGGTGAGTTGAGAGAAAACCCTCAATTTGAGAAACGCCTTTCTAAAAGAAAAACCATTAGACAGCGTAGAGCATCTCGGAAGCGCATAAATTCTTCTAACCAGAAAAAAGCCTACGCTAAATTAGCCCGCATTGACCAAAAAATAGTTAACCAAAGAGAGGATTATCAATGGAAAATCGCTCATCGCCTTGCAAGTTTAGCTGATGTAATTGTCTTAGAGGATCTCAATATTCAAGGCATGATTAGAAAATGTCGTGCTAAACAGGATGAGAATGGCAAGTTTCTTAAGAATGGGCAATCAGCAAAAAAAGCAT
>JASJDD010000286.1 GCA_030065735.1 Crocosphaera sp. | reverse complement strand
ACTGATTATAACCGTCATCATTTTATCCGTCGTGAAGAATTTGCCCAAACTTGGGAGCATATTGATGGGGATACCCGTCGCTTGTTTGTAGAATTTTTAGAACGTTCCTGTACGGCGGAATTTTCCGGGTTCCTTCTCTACAAAGAATTAGGAAGACGCTTAAAAGATAAAAGTCCTGTCTTGGCTGAATGTTTTACCCTGATGTCCCGTGATGAAGCTCGTCACGCCGGGTTCCTCAACAAAGCCCTCTCTGATTTTAATATGTCTTTGGACTTAGGGTTCTTAACCAAGAGTCGTAGTTATACGTTCTTCCAACCTAAGTTTATTTTCTATGCCACTTATTTATCCGAAAAAATCGGTTATTGGCGTTATATCACCATTTACCGTCACTTAGAACAACATCCCGAAGACAGAATCTATCCCATTTTCAACTTCTTTGAAAACTGGTGTCAAGATGAGAACCGTCACGGGGACTTTTTCGATGCCATTATGAAGGCTAGTCCTAACATTTTAAACGATTGGAAAGCCCGTTTATGGTGTCGTTTCTTCTTGTTGTCTGTGTTTGCCACCATGTATCTCAATGATATCCAACGGTCTGATTTTTATGCGTCCATTGGACTCGATGCACGGGAATATGATAAATATGTTATTGAGAAGACCAACGAAACAGCCGGACGAGTTTTCCCCGTCGTTTTAGACGTAGAAAATCCTGAATTTTATGGCAGTTTAGAAGTTTGTGTTAACAACAACGAAAAGTTACGGGAAATTGACGCTTCTAATAGTCCTACTCCTATTAAGTTCTTGAGAAAATTACCGGCTTTTATTTCCAATGGCGTTCAGTTTTTGAAACTGTATTTTATTAAACCCATTCGGGTTGATCATTTAGAAGGAACTGTCCGTTAAAAGTTTTGAGTTAGTTTACGTTTTGAGTACCCGCTACGGCGGGTTTTTTGTTGTACTTACCCTTTCTAGCAGTAGGATAATAATATAGTTAAATTGGGTTATAAGTACCTGGACAAAAATAAACGTTAAGGTTGAGATGAGGCAGGAGGCAGGAGTAGGATTAAAGCTTTTTTTACAAATGTTTACACAGTTTATTTTATTGATGTCCGACTACTTAACCTAGCTAAACTGAGAAGAGATTCGGCAACAACGAACAACAAATAATCATGAACTATCAACCATGAACCAATCATCTAACAATCCCAAAGAACGATTCAAATACTACGGTAAACTTGGAAAAGACTTTGCCCGATTTGATGTCAATAGTCCCTTACCCGAAGAAGTTCAACCAACCCCCAGATATGAGGCTCATCTTGGTTTGCCGGCTATCCCCACCTTGCCTTTAATTCCTCCTTTTAACTGGGGATTATTTTCAGGGTTAGCCAAACTTATTGGCTTCCGCAGCATGGCTGGGCCAAACTTACAAAAGTGGATGCCGGCTAACTTCAGTCGGTTGCGTCCCGATAAATTCAGCGATGAATATTTTGTGGAACGGCGTTTAAACGGATTTAATCCAGGGAAATTAAACCAAGTGGAAGGCCAAGAATGGCAATATGCCGTTAATTACCAGACTGGACGCTATAAAGCCGAACCAGGAGGACTACTCCCTGAGTATAGCGAAGCTCGCTTTGTAGTCAGAGATCGCAGCCTACAGGTTCATTCCATCGAATATCGCCTGAAAAACCAAACGATTACCTGTTTTCCCAGAGATGGCCAAGACTGGGAAGATGCCAAATACTATTTTCGCAATGCGGAATACGTCTTTCAGGAAATCCAATCCCATTTGGGACGGACTCACATGAATATGGATCAGTATGCCATGGCATTTTATCGCAATGTCATCAACAGTCCCATTCGCAAGCTATTATTTGCCCATTTTGAAGGCTTGCTTAATATAGATAAGAAAGGAGCAGCCCTGATTATCGGGGATACGGGTTTTCTCCCGGAAGCTTCCGCTTTAGATACAAAAAGTGTGGAGGGGGTTCTCGCAGATGAAATCGCCATCTTAAGTTATCACTGGTCACCAGCGCAACAAACACTTCAAGATCCCATTGATAATAATTATTTTGACCGAGCAGCCCTTGCTATGTGGGAACTGCTAGAAAAATACGTTGCCGAGTTTTTTGCCAATAATCAGGCCGAAATTCAAACCTACTGGTCTGAAATTGAGGGGATGTCAGAAGATTTGGTCACTCATTCGATTCTCAAGTCGGAATTGGGAACCTTAGCCATTAAAGACGAAAAAGACTTGCAAGAGCTTTGCGTTTATATTATCTATCACTGCACCTTCTTCCATTCTTGGGTCAATAACAAACAATATGAAGATGGTGGGGATATTGAATACGCTGCGATCGGATTGTGGGATCAAGACGATTCCAACTACGACCCCAAAAAGGTCGAAAAGCGACACGATGCTCAAGTTAGATTGATGTGGACTTTAGCCAATGTTCATTACAATCCGGCCATTGAATTTGCCCCACTGCCCCTCAAAAAACTGCTCTGGGAATATCGCGATCGCCTCGAACCGGGCATTCCTGTGGGATCAATTATGATGAGCATCAATATTTAGCCTTGGCCAGAAGACTCTTTTTTGACACCGGAGATAGGGAACGATGAAAAAAATTTGGGAAACTATTCTGTTCTTTTTTTACTTAGTTGGTACTGCACTCTTATTTAGTTTGGCTGCCTTTCAAAAAAAGGGACGCTCAACCCATAAATACGGGGTGGGAGGAGCCGGAACCCTCAAGGTGGTTGAAAGTCCAGAATTTCCTGAACATGAGTTTTGGCAAGGGGGCAAAGTGTTTCCCGTCAGACTACGACATGGTGCAGTCACGTTTGAGGATGATGCAGCGATGGACATTCGCAGTGCTTCTATCAAGCTGTCTGATTACGAAGAAGAAAGTCCCCTGGATATTATTATGAATACAGGACCGCGAACCTTTCGAGACCTAACCGACTTTTGGAATTTTACTCTGGCATCCATAAATGGTAAAGGGGAGGATGAACCGGTCAGTTCTGAGGGACTCAAGGCCTATTGTCAGAGCGAACCCATCTTTAAAGAGATTTTTGCTGAAACCATGCGACGAGCTCCGGACTCTTTTAGTCAGCTCTATTATGACTCGAAGTTGGTCAACTATTTTAAAGCTAAGGATGGGAAACTTAGATATGTTAAATACCGTTTAATTCCTGAAGATCGGGGCTTAGATTCTGGGTTAATATCAGGGGAAGATTGGGAAAAACCTTGGCTACAAAAGCGTCGTCCCGAGGAAACAAGACCGATAGATTATCTGCGTCGGGAATATGTTGAAAGACTGTCGCAAAAGCCGGTTATTTATCATCTTCAATTACGCTTGCACGAGGACATGGAAGGGGATAAAACCGAGATTTTTACCCAGGAACGAGAATGGAGCGAAGACAGTTCCCCTTGGCTCGATTTAGCGACAGTTACCATCGAGCGCGCCCTCTCTTTTGAAGAAACTGAAAAACTGTCTTTTAATATAGGCAGGCAACCGGACTCTTTGGGTGCGGTGGAGGGATATTCTGCTCAAGATCCCAATTCGGTAAATGCTGCTCGAATTCGCATTTATGGGTTATCTCTGGCAGTAAGACGTTTTGTTTATCAAAAAAAGGGGTTTTTTGACTAGATTGGAGTCAGTTGCTCAGGACAGATTAATTGCAAGGAATTTCGGAAATACAACGGATGTCTGCTGATCGTTGAGTATACTTTTAGTGATGATCTTATCGATCCTATAAGAATTTTTATGACTAAGTTTGTCTTTGTGACCGGTGGAGTTGTCTCCAGTATTGGTAAAGGTATTGTGGCCGCTAGTTTAGGCCGTTTATTCAAATCCCGAAATTACTCTGTTTCCATTCTCAAACTTGACCCCTATATCAACGTTGATCCCGGCACGATGAGTCCCTATCAACACGGAGAGGTATTTGTGACCGATGACGGGGCCGAAACCGACTTAGACTTGGGCCATTACGAACGGTTTACGGATACTCCTATGTCTCGTCTCAATAGCGTAACCACCGGATCGATCTATCAAGCGGTACTCAATAAGGAACGACGGGGGGCCTACATGGGGGGAACGGTTCAGGTTATTCCCCATATTACCAACGAAATTAAAGAACGCATCCATCGCGTAGCCAGAAATACCAATCCTGATATCGTTATCACCGAAATTGGTGGAACCGTTGGAGATATCGAATCTTTGCCCTTTTTAGAGGCCATTCGTCAGTTTCGTAAGGATGTGGGCCGTAATAACGTTGTTTATATGCACGTTACCCTGATTCCTTGGATTCCGGCAGCGAGGGAAATGAAAACGAAACCCACTCAACATTCCGTTAAAGAGTTACGATCGATTGGGATTCAACCAGATGTATTGGTGTGTCGTTGCGATCGCCCCCTGAAAGAAGGAATGAAGGAAAAACTATCGGAATTTTGTGATGTTCCGGTAGAATCGGTGATTACGGCGCAAGATGCCAGTAGTATTTATGAAGTGCCGTTAGTGGTAGAAAAAGAGGGTTTAGCGCAACAAACCTTAGAATTATTACACCTAGAACCCCGCAAACCAGATTTAACCCAATGGCAAACCTTAATCCAAAGAATGCAGTCCCCCAAACGACAAATTGAAGTGGCCTTAGTCGGAAAATATGTCCAACTCAGCGACGCTTATCTATCCGTGGTAGAATCCTTGGTACATGGCGGTATTGCTACGGATAGTGAGGTCAAGTTACGCTGGGTTAGCGCGGAAGATATTGAAAATTATGGGCCAGATAAATACTTAAATGATGTCAGTGGTATTATTGTTCCTGGCGGGTTTGGTATTCGTGGGGTTGACGGGAAGGTTAAGGCCATTGAATACGCTAGAAAAGAGACAATTCCCTTTCTGGGACTCTGTTTAGGAATGCAATGCGCTGTCATTGAATGGGGACGCAATGTTGCCGCTTTAAATAATGCCAATAGTGCGGAATTTGAACCAGAAACCACCAATCCGGTGATCAATCTTTTACCAGAACAACAAGACGTGGTGGACTTAGGAGGAACCATGCGTTTAGGACTCTATCCTTGTCGTATTACTCCTGATACATTGGCTGCTTCTTTATATCAACAAGAGGTGATTTATGAACGTCACCGTCACCGTTATGAGTTTAATAATGCTTACCGTAATCTATTACTGGAAACAGGATATAAAGTGAGTGGAACCTCTCCCGATGGCCGTTTAGTGGAGATTATTGAATTATCGGATCATCCCTTTTTTATTGCCACCCAATTTCACCCCGAATTTCGCTCTCGTCCTAACTGCGCCCATCCTTTATTTTTAGGGTTTGTTAAAGCCGCTATTGATCACACTAAAAGCAGTTAACGAAGTCAGAAGTTCCTCATACCAAATCCGCTTTAGATACCCCCCTTAACAACTTGATAGATTAACAATTGAAAACCCTCCTGCCTCCTGCCTTTCCACTCCTGCCTCAGACAAAATTAGGATTGAGTTTGAAGGTGCAAAATGTCAGTATATTGAACACACCCCATCTAAATCAAAGATTATAGATGGGGATTCATTGGCACCCAGAAAGTTGTAAACTTCTAAGTGTCTCCAGAGTTACTGGTGTCCGCAGTGTATT
>JASJDD010000021.1 GCA_030065735.1 Crocosphaera sp. | reverse complement strand
GGTATTCTGTCTTAATTGGTGATCAGTATTTCTCTAGGGTATTTGTTAGCCAAAGTTCTACAAATACACTGCGGACACCAGTAACCTTAGGGACACTCAGGAGTCTAAAACTTTCTGGGTGCCAGTGAATCCCCAACTATAATTTGTGATTTAGTTGGGGTGTGTTCAATGCTATTGTTTATCATTATATTTAACTTAGTTATTACCTGTATTAATTGTTATCTAGTGCTAAAACTCTGGAAATTATATAATTCCTTAAAAAAGATTACCCATGATTTAATTCATCTTGAAGAACAAATCAATGAACTGTTTTCTTTGGTTCCTGATGTAATTTTAAGGGGACAACAAGGAATGGCTGGATTGAGACAATTCTATCAAAAGTTCCTCATCCAATTAGGGATGGTTCAAAAAGTCTTCAGAAATTTAAAATTGTTATTGAAGGTATGGTATCGCTTAGACAATGGTTTCTTATAGGGTTAGGGGGAAAAGTCTTATTCAGTTATCAGTGAACAGTCATCAGTTATCAGTTTTTTCGAGCTTCATTTTTCTTTTCTGTTTAAACCAATTTTGTAATTGTTGGCGACATTCTTGTTCTAATATACCAGACAACACTGATAGACGATGATTAGACGCAGCACTATCGGGTAAATTGAGAACAGTGCGAATGGTTCCTGATTTAAGATCATCTATCCCGTATACTAACAATCCTAAACGAGATTGAATAATGGCACCAGCACACATGATACAAGGTTCTAGGGTGACATATAAGGTACATTCTTCTAAATGCCAAGAACGCAATTTTTGACTAGCTTGACGAATCGCTATGATTTCAGCATGAGCGGTAGGGTCATGATTTTGTTCTTTACAATTTGAGCTTTGAGCAATCAAATTGCCTTCAGCATTAATCATTACTGCACCCACAGGAACATCCCCTGCATCTGCTGCTTTTTGGGCTAAGATTAATGCTTGTTTCATCCAGTGACAATGGGTTTCATAATTTCCCCAAAAATCAGGTTTCATCGTTATATTTTTTCAAAAATTTGAAGGACAGATAAATAAGAAAGGTTAATCATCTTACCATTATTCTTTGTTAAACTAGCACTGAGACGTTCAAATAAAATATTCCTGGTTTCTGATTTCATAGCTATATAGGGTGACAAAGTGCTTAAAAGACCTAAAAAATCATCAATTGTATAAGTCACTTTAGAAATTAAATTATCAGAAAATAGATGTTTAAATTTCCCAGATTCTATTGTCATTTTACTTAAAATATTAAGATTTTGTTGCTGAAATAATATATCTTCATATCCTTTTAAACCAGGAACATAAGTTTGATAAATTGATTCTAATGATTCTTGATAAGTATCATAAGAAGGTTGAGGAGGCGTATTCCAAAATAAAATAAGGAATCCATTATTTTTTAAAGATTTTGCTGTTTTAGGATAACGAATTTTAGAGGATATCCAATGAAAAGAAGTTGCAGCAACGACTGCATCAAAGAGATTTCGTTGTAACTCCCACTCTTCAAAAGTAGTATTAATAATTTTAACTTTTGAATAAGTACTGCATTTTTCACAAGCTATTTTATAAGCTTCTAAACTGGGTTCTAAACCTATTAAAGAGAAACCTAACTCAGCTAAAGCAGTGGTTAATATTCCCGGACCGCATCCTATTTCTAAAATGTTAGCATTTGATGAAACTTTAGTGACTTGTAACGCTTGATCAATTAATTTTTGAGGATAACGGGGTCTAGTTTTATCATAGGCATCTGCTATTTGATTATACCAACGGGATTTCTCTTTTAAGTTAAAGTTTTCATACCAATTATTTTTCATTGTCGAATCAAACATAGGTTTTTATTATTAAGATTAATTTGATTAATCTTTAAGGCTGATTATACCAAATTGATTCTATTTCTTTGGCAATCATTTCTGGATTCATATTATTATTCTTAATTAATACGGTAACATGACCTAATTTTCGGCCTGGACGAGACTCTGTTTTACCATACCAATGAACATAAGTATGAGGATGTTGAGCAATTTTATCTCTTTTTTCTTGATAATCATCATGGGAATTTTCATACCCTAATAAGTTCACCATAACTGCGGTTGAAGCGTTTAATTCAGTTGAGCCTAATGGCTTACCTGTTACTGCTCTTAACTGCATTTCAAACTGAGAAATATCACAAGCATCTAGGGTATAATGACCAGAATTATGAGTTCTCGGAGCAATTTCATTGACTAATAACTTTTCTTCTGAAGTTAAAAAGAATTCGATTCCAAAAATTCCCACAACGTCTAATTCAGTTAATAAATGTTCAGCAATTTTTTTTGCTTCTAATTGTACCGTTTTAGAAACAGTTGCAGGGGCAATCACCCAATGACAAACTTGTTCTTTTTGATAGGTTTCTACCAGGGGATAGGTAAGGATTTCTCCTGTTACACTACGGGCAGCCATAATAGCTAATTCTCTCTCAAAGGCTATATATTCTTCTACCATTAAAGAAACATTAGCAGAGCGTTGTGATAAACTTGTTAATTCAGTTCCATTATTAATAATAAAAGTTCCTTGACCATCATAACCATGACGACGGGCTTTGATGACAACAGGGAAGTCGAAATTAATGGATGAAAAATCTTCTAAAGGGATAAAGTTAGGAACAGGAACATTGATGCTTTGTAAATAACTTCTTTGTTGATATTTATCTAATAAAGGGGATAAAGCTGATAATTTGGGACGAAAACAAACCCCATTACCTTCTAATTTTTTCAGGGCATCTAAGTTAATAAACTCATTTTCAAAAGTAATAACATCGCATTTTTGAGCTAATTTTTCCGTTGCCTCAGCGTCATCAATGGCCGCAAAAATCACCTCATCGGCGATCGCCACTGCCGGATCATCGGGATGAGGGGTTTGTATCAACAAGTCTATGCCTAATTTTTCCATAGCGGTGGCCATCATCCAGGCTAGTTGACCCCCACCAATAACACCAACACGCTGATTATTCATTACCTATCAACTTAATTGTAGACTTCACGGTGGGCGAAATAAGCCCACCTAATCATTAATTTATCGACATCCTAAGGAGTCACGGGTACTGATGCCAGTTTCTGGGTTAATGCCATCAGCGCGATCGCAGAGTTTCTCTACTTCATAGATATCTAAGACTGCCAAACTAAAGTCAGCCCCTGTAATTTTAGCATCCTCAAACTGAGTCCGCATCATAATAGCTTCGGCTAACACCGCATCGCTTAAATCAGCCCCTTTAAAACTGGTAAGATAGGCTAAACCATTGGTTAAATTAGCCCCATGCAGATTAGCCCCTATTAAGGCAGAACCATTAAACACAGCCCCTCTGAGATCAGCCTCACTAAAATTGGAGTCTGTAAGGTCTGCATTAGTAAACTGGGCATAGGTAAGGATTTGTCCCGAAAAATCTTCCCCAATCAATTTAACATCTTCATAGGAGGCAGTTGTCCCAGTGACTGCTGAGGAACTCGCAGCGTTGGCCACCGGTGTTATTAACCATAACAAAGAAAAAACAACAACGGTCAGTCTTAATAAGTATTTCATCAAAATAATTCCTAAATCATTTGTCTAAATCAGCATTTTAGATTTTATCTGGTTATTATCTTTTTTGCTCAACCATAGCTGCAAAATTTGAGAGAATTCTTAATCCATTATCCGATGATTTTTCTGGGTGGAATTGTACTGCCATCAGGTTATCACGAGCGATCGCTGCTGTCACTGTTTGTGTCCCATGAGTCACCACAGCGGCCTTAACATTGGGATCGAGGGGATCAACATAATAAGAATGGACAAAATAAACATAAGGATCAGGGGTTAATCCTTGCCATAATGATAGATTGGGTTGAGTTAGTTGTAACTGGTTCCAACCCATGTGGGGGATGGTTAAGTTAGGTTCAGATTGAAAACGACGCACCATCCCAGGAATAATCCCTAACCCCCGTTCTGTCCCTTCTTCTGAACCCTCAAAAAGAATTTGTAACCCCAAACAAATGCCTAAAAATGGCTTACCTTCTGCGATCGCCGCTTGGATGGGTTCCACTAAATGACGCGATCGCAGATGTTGAACCGCCGGATCAAATGCACCGACTCCGGGCAGAACAATCCCGTCAGCTTCAGCAATATCTTGGGGAGAATCCGTAATTTTTGGTTTGATTCCTGCGTTTTCTAAGCCTTTACAAGCGGAGTGCAGATTACCCATGTCATAGTCAATAACAGCCAGGAAGCTCATAAACATTCCTTGTGGTTAATATTTCCCTGTTTATAATGATAATTGATTTTCCCTTGGCTACAAATTAATTAATCCCAAAGGAGTTTTCTAAGGCTTCTAAAACCACATCTGTCACTATTTTAGTCCGATAACGGCAAGCTTGGGTTTCTGTTGACTTAAAACTGCCCTTTTCCCAATATTTATTACTCCCTGCACCGCCTCCACATACGCCAAAATAATCACAACTTTGACGACAAGCATTCACCCCTTCTGTCATATCTTGATAGATTTGTTGAAATTTTTCGCTATTACAAACCGATTCTAAACTGTCGGTTAAAACATTACCCAAAATAAACTTTCCGTAGGGTTTAATGTTAACTGATAATAATTCAGGATCGAAGGTTGAAAAATTACCTAAATAGTCAATATTTAAAATAGCATAAGGATGATTCATATCTGTTTTGGCTAATCTTTGATCATCACAAATTAAGCCACAAATTGCCTCAAATTCTCTCACTTTAAATTGATCATTGGTTTGGCTAGTTAATTCCCAAAATCGTTTCATAAACTGATAATATTTTTTTTCTGTTCCGACTTTATCTAAGGAAGAATTTTCATTCATTCCTTCTATTTCCTCCATATTAAAGGCTACATCAGTAATGCCATTTTGCCAAAAAAAGTTAAAGATTTCATCAGCATAGTCCAATGAATCTTGAGTAATAACAGCAATAATGTTAAAGTAAATGTCATTTTTTTGTAAATAACGAATCCCTCTCATGACACTTTCATGACTTTTTAAACCTGTCCTGGTTTTACGATGAGAATTGTGTAAAAAATCAGGCCCATCAAGACTGACTCCCACACACATATTAGATTCTTTAAAAAATTCACACCAAGCTTGATTAATTAAAATTCCATTGGTTTGAATTGAATGATAAATTGGGACTTGTTTAATATTATATTTCTTATTAGCTATCTCAATTCTTTTAAACACCTCTTGATAGTAAGAAATAGGTACTGCTAATGGTTCTCCTGCGTGCCAACAAATATCAAGGAACTCTCCCACAAAGGGACTGGTCAAAATCGTTTTAAAAATGGGTTCAATTAAATCAAGGGATAGCTTCTCTTTTAAATTACGATTCGGTAAATAACAATAATCACAATCAAGATTACAAAAGGGAGTGGGTTGTATAATAACTAAATTAATTGGACCAAAAGATGAAATATCAATGGACTCATTTTTACTGGTATTTATAGATAAATTTGTTGTCATTTTTCTCCTTACCATCGATTAACAAATCCACCATTTCTCCAACCACCACCACGATTAACAAAACCGCCTCCTCCATAACGATTATAAAACCCCCCACCATTACGGAAAGGACTTCTATTGACAAAACCACCTCCTCCATGACGATTGGCAAAACCGCCACGATATCCATTGCCCCAACTTCCTCTACGTCCATTTCCCCAACCTCTTGCTATTAAATCATCTTTTTTTTCATCTGAAATATCAATCCCTCTTTCCTGTATCGCTTCTGTTAAGCGAGATAGACGATTTTCTATGGTTAAATTATTATTGGATAAAGTGCCATGACTCTTAGCTACAGAAGCGGTTAAAGTAGACACAGCTAAAATAAAACCTACACAAGTAATCTTTGTGGTAATCCGCAAAATAGTATCTCCTTAATTAAAGAATCAATACAGAAAATATTTAAGCATAAATTACTTTTTAATTGACTAATAACGGTTATAGAAACCACCACCATTGCGAAAAGGACTTCGGTTAACAAAACCGCCACCACCACTACGATTGGTAAATCCTCCACGATATCCATTGGCAAAACCACCACCACCACTACGATTAGCAAACCCTCTAGCGATTGAGTTTTCATCTCCTAAGTGATTAGAGGTTGCAACCTCTGACTGTTGTATCGCTTTGGTAATCCGAGACAAACGATATTCAATGTTATTAGAAGTATTAGTTTCATTGGGCATTTTAGCATTTACTTTCGCTGCCGGAACACTCAATGTTGATACCGCTAACAAGAAACCCACAAAAGTTATTTTAGTGGGGGTTTGCATGATTTTGCTCCCATGATAAGTAGTCGGACATAAATAAAGTGAACTGTCTTAAGAAATGTAAATTACTCCATAGCCTCTCCTCCTCTGCACCCTCTGCCTCCTCTGCTTAACTTAAACGAGTAACGTTTATTTTCGTCCAGGTACTTACAACAGTCTATAAGAACTGTAGCAAAAAAAATAATAATTTTCCATCATTGTTAATTTTTTTGAATTTTCAGGGATATTGTTACTAAAATTAGTGCTATATTTACTAAAAAAACTTGATGGTCAACTCGTCTTGCTGTTTATTTCACTCAATGGATGAATTATGTATAAGAAATTATCATTAATTGCTCTAAGTTTAATAACTGCTTTTGCTCTTCCTAGTCAAAGTTTAGCTGAAACTGTCGTTGAAAGGGTAGCTAAAACAGGAGTTTTAACGGTTAGTACAAGAGTCAATTTAGTTCCTTTTGCTTATGTTAATGACGAGGATAAATTAACAGGGTATTCTATAGAAATTATTGAATTAATTAGAGAAAGTTTAGAAAAAGAACTAGGAAAAGATGTTAAAATAAAAGTCATTGTTGATGACACTTTAGAAGAAAGAATTGTTAGTGTTCTCAATCGAGAAGTTGATATTGCTTGTGATACAATTTTCACTTGGCAAAGAGATAAATTTGTGGATTTTTCCTTAGCTTATGGTATTTCTGGGATTAAAGTTTTAGTCAACAAAAATAGTAATTTATCTTCCCCAGACTCTTTTAAAGATAAACGGATTGCCATTGTTAAAAACATCATTCGTCCAGAAGCCATTAAAGTCATTGAATCTCAAGTTACTATTGTTAATGTTGATAGTATAGAAGCAGGAATAAAAGCAGTCGAAGAGGGACAAGCGGATGGATTTGCCTTTGACGGAACCATTTTAGAGGGAATGCGACAAACTTTAGATAAACCTGATGATTATAAAGTGGTTCCTGAGCAAGCTTATTTTAGACATGGAATTGCTTGTATGGTTCCTGAACAAGATTCCACCTTTTTGAATTTAGTTAACTTCACCATTGCTAAAATGATGGATGGTTATATTCGGGGTGATTCCCGTTATGTAGAAATGGTTAATCGTTATTTTGGGGAAGATGGTGTTGTTCCGATTGACTCCCAGAGAATTAAAGATTTCTTTGAAATGATTATTATTACCCGCGAACAAATTCCCCCTGAACAATAATTTAACAAAAATGTCAAAAGAAGTCCCCACCTAAAAATACTATCAGGAACATTCACATTTTAGGTGGGGATGAAAATCCCTTAACAGGATGGCAAATAAAATTACCCAAATTGGGGAAAGTTCAGATTAATCTTCATCGTCCCATTCCTCTTGCTTTTGTCATCAAACAGGTCAGAGTTGTCAAAAAAGCAATGGGTTGGTTCGCTATAATAAGCATCCAATCTGACCTAGACTTACCGGAAATTGAGACCCCTTTTGGGCATCATCTAGGCATTGATGTGGGGTTAAATAAATTCTTGGCTACATCGGATGGTTATTTTGAAATTGGACGTAAATTCTTCAAAAACTATAATCTGTGATTTAGTTGGGGAGGATGTCACTAAGCTTCTCTCCATTGCTGCGCTTGAGATTGTATTTTTTCTAATTCTACTGTGTCCATTTTTTTGAGATTAGCTAAGACAAGATTCATCCTGCCTAAAGCTTTTAATTGTAGTTGATGACGAGATAAAAAGTCCCAATAAAAGAAGTTAAACGGACAAGCTTTTTCTCCAGTTCGTTGATTGTGTTTATAAACACAACTTTTGCAATAGTCACTCATCTTATTAATATAATTAGCTGATGCTGCGTAGGGTTTTGATGCTAATATTCCCCCATCTGCAAACTGTCCCATTCCAATAACATTAGGAACCATAACCCAATCGTAAGCATCAATAAAAGCACTGTGAAACCAATCATTAATAGCTTGAGGAGAAACCCCAACAATTAAAGCAAAATTACTTAAGATCATTAATCTTTGAATATGATGAGCATATCCTGTTTCTTCAACTTGTTGAAGAATTGGTTTTAAACAATTCATATCTGTTTGAGAACTATCCCAATAAAATTCGGGTAATTCTTCTTGATGATTAAACCAATTTTTATCTGCATAATCATCATCCATTAATTGATAAATTCCATACATATATTCTCGCCATCCTAAGATTTGACGAATTAACCCTTCCACACTATTTAAAGGATAATCAAACTCATAATAAGCTTTTTCGACAGATTTAATAACTTCTAAAGGTGTGAGTAAACCAAGATTAAGATAAGGAGAGATTAAACTATGCCACATCGTATATTCTCCTACAATCATAGCATCTTGATAAGTACCAAAATGGTTTAAATTATTGGCTAAAAAATGCTCTAATACCTGTAAAGCTTGTGAACGAGTAACCCCCCATTTAAAAGGTTCAATTTTGCCATAAGTTTCTATTTTGTAGGATTTGATATCTTTAATCACTTGTTGGGTAATTTCATCTGGTTCAAACCATAAAGGAGTAGGAGGATTTAAACTTTTTTTAGGAGGGTTACGGTTTTGTTTATCAAAATTCCATTGTCCCCCAATAGGTTGATCACTTTCCATTAAAATATTGAATCTTTTTCGTCCTTCTCGATAAAAATCTTCTAATAACAAGCGTTTGCGTGAGTCAGTCCATTGTTTAAATTCTGCTTGAGTCCAGAGAAAATGGTTATTAGGAATAAATTTGATGTTACAATCTAATTGAAAATTTTGAATCAGTTTTAAAAATGGGCGATCATAAGGCGTTACCAGTCTTAATTCTGTTATTGCATTGGTCTTAATCCAATGGTTTAAAGCTGTTTCAAAATCTTGAGCTATTTTATAAGTAACTGACCATCCTTGTGATTTCAATTCCTCAGCAAAATGACGCATTGCTGAGAAAACTAATACTAATTTTTGTTGATGATAAGGACGTTTTTTGATGTAATTCAGACATTCAATAAAAATAATAGGAGTTTGCTGTTTATTATTTTGATAACTGAGTAAAGCAGCTTGTTGTGAGTGTAATTGATCTCCTAAAATCCAAATCCCAATAGTCATGTAAAAATTAAGCTTCAAAAGAAAGAATTCCCCTATTGTATCAACCTATCAGATAAAATGAACAGTCTTCTAAGCGTTAGTTTTAAGCTGATGGCTGACGGCTGATAGCTGAATGCTTACAAACTAACAACAGCTAATAAAGATTGAATTTGCTGATTGTCAATGTTATTTTTTAAGATTTAAAACTGATGTCATGTCTTTTCTAAAAGCTACAAATATAATTCAGCGACATAAACCTTAAACCCTTCAATTTTCTGTCTTTCTTCATCCGTCAATAAAACATTAGGTTGAAAAATAAGCTCACCTTCTTCAGAAATATCAGCAATAACTCGATTTCTTAAGGATTCTCCTAACTGTTTTCCTGCTACTTTCCATAAAGAGACTTGAGGACTTTCTAAGATATCTAAATGTTGCTGTAAAAAATCTTTCTGATAATTATGAGGTATCCAACCACTGTCAGATTTTAAGGCTTTAATTAATGTTTCTGATAAAATATCAGGATTCGTTTTTTCTCCTTTGCTTTTTAACCATAAAACCCAAGAACAAAAGGCGATTAAAGTATTTTCTAAATTATGGGGACAATAAACAATGGTTTCTAATAATTCTTGAGAAAAATTAACCCCTAAGCGTCTCAGTCCCCATTTATATTTGTCGAAAATTTCAACAATCACATCATCAACATATTCGTAATCAACAGCGTTTCTTAAGTTAATCATTTTTTATTTGTGGTACCGAATCCTCTCCCTTTTAAAAAAGGAACTTTAATTGTCTCAACTTCTCTCAGAAGAGAACTGAGTGTTGGCGTTAGTTTAATTTGACTTAAAAAAATTATCCTTAATACGAAAGTAGCCCCTTTTCAGGTACAATATGAAATGGCAAAAATGCTTAGAACAAATTGCCATTGCTATTATCAGCAACTTCATTAATAACGGTTTAACAGTATATTTGGGAAGGTCGCTCCATGATTCACGATATTTTCATGCCTGCACTCAGTTCTACCATGACCGAAGGAAAAATTGTCTCCTGGGTCAAATCTCCAGGAGATAAAGTTGCCAAAGGAGAAACCGTGGTCGTTGTAGAATCGGATAAGGCAGATATGGATGTAGAATCTTTCTATGATGGCTATCTGGCTACTATTTTAGTCGAAGCTGGCCAAGAAGCCCCAGTTGGAGAAGCGATCGCTTTAATCGCAGAAACCCAAGAAGAAATTGCACAAGCCCAACAAAAAGCCCCCTCTGGCTCTCAAAAATCCCCTGACCCGACTCCCCCTCAAAAAGAGGAAGTAACAGCCTCTACAGCCTCAGCAAGCACTGCTACAGCCACCATTACGGCCCCAGCTTCAAGCAACGGAAAAAGTAACCGTATTGTGGCTTCCCCCAGAGCTAAAAAATTAGCCAAACAATTAGGAATTGCTCTCAACACCGTTGAAGGTAGTGGTCCCTACGGCAGAATCGTCGCAGAAGATATTGAAAAGGCTGCTGGTAAAACCCCCACGCCTTCTGCTGTTACCACTCCACCTACTCCTACTCCAACAGTAACCCCTCCTACACCGCCAACTCCTACCCCCGTTACCGCAGGAGAAACCGTTCCCCTCAATACGTTACAAAAAGCGGTGGTACAAAACATGGTAGCCACCCTACAAGTTCCTACTTTCCATGTGGGTTATACGATCACCACCGATGAGTTGGATAAGCTCTATAAGCAACTTAAACCTAAAGGGGTGACGATGACAGCGTTATTAGCTAAAGCCGTGGCTGTCACCTTGCAAAAACATCCTTTGGTTAATGCCAATTACAGCGATCAAGGGATTTGCTATCCTCAGTCTATCAATATTGCGATCGCTGTTGCTATGCCTGATGGTGGTTTAATTACCCCTGTTTTACAAAATGCTGACACAGTTGACATCTATTCCCTGTCTCGTACCTGGAAAGATTTAGTGGACAGAGCGCGCTCAAAACAGTTACAACCAGAAGAATACAATAGTGGTACTTTTACCTTATCTAATTTAGGAATGTTTGGGGTGGATCGCTTTGATGCCATTTTACCCCCCGGACAAGGATCGATTTTAGCGATCGGTGCATCAAGTCCCCAAGTGGTAGCAACATCTGATGGGTTATTAGGAGTTAAGCGACAAATGGCGGTTAATATTACCTGCGATCATCGTGTCATTTATGGTTCCCATGCTGCTGCTTTCTTACAAGAGTTGGCTAACTTATTAGAAAGCGATGTTCATTCTTTGACTATGTAATTATCTGAGACTACTGTAGAGACGTTTCATGAAACGTCTCTACTAAATTAGATTAGGATAAAAAGATTGAGATAAAGTAAACCCTATCGCATTTGTGTTTCTTTCTCAGTAGCAGAAGCTTGATAAGACTTTTCTAGTAACATGATCTGCTTAGCTTTTTGAGTCAAAGCTTGACTATCTAACCAGTTTAAAATCAAAGCATCGGTGGAAAATAAACCGGCACCATTGACTAAAAAGAAGAGAAAACAAGCTGCATAGATAGCAGACAGTTCGAGATAAGGAATACTCAACCCTGCCACTAAGATATGATGGTACATGGCAACGAGCATGGTTGAGAATAACCCTAACGCAGCCGGACGAGTGAATAAACCAAGGGCAACTAAAGGCGCACCAATTAATTCCGTAAAGGCAGCCACATAACTAAAGAAAATGGGAAAAGGCAGTCCAATATAAGAAACATAAGCTTCGGCAAAACTTTCGATATTGCCGAGTTTATCAAGTCCATTATGGATCATCATTATACCCACAACCGCCCGAAAAATAGCCCAAGCGGTTTGAGAAGCAAAGTTAGGGGTAACATTGGGTTTGAAAACTAAACTAAGTATTGATGTATTCATGATGACAAGGGGTGAGAAAATTAATAACTTTACAAAACTCAATCAAGTTTTATAGAGCAATGTTCAGAAAAAATCCAGTAGCAGTATGACCCTAATCCCTTAAACGTTCGTGTTTAGGGGATTAAAGCGATAAGACTCTAGACAATGCTGATGAGTCTAGCATTAACATTTCTTAATATTGTAACAAGTTTCTTAAATGTTTCAACATCAGTTATCAGTGAGCAGTTACCAGTGGCCGATAACGACTTAAGAGATTCTTCTAGAAGCCGTCTCCCTTGGTTGAAGCAGGAATTGAACAACAAGCCTGTCCAGGTTTGTCTAGGTTTCATGAAGCAGAAATACCAATCTTAATGTTCAAAATCGGTTAAGTTAGTTCAGACTACACTTAACAATTCATCATAATTAGGCTGTAGTCCATTAAGAAGGGCTTGCTGTCAAACTGAGAAGGGGTTGGTGGGTCAAACAATGCCAATAACAGGTAAATAAATTGGGGTGAGGGTATTTCAAAGAGGCGATCGCAGGAGCGGCTGGAAAGGGCCATAAACGGTCAAACACAATATTTTGACCCTTGAGTCGAAATTGTAATAAATATAAGGATGACGGGGCATCTAGAGACTCTAACAACCCTTGTGCTAAATCATATAAAGGACGACGTAAGGACTTATTCAAAGTAATGGGTTGTTCATAGGAATTAGGAAAAGCCCCTTCTCCAATGATCTCCCCATAAATTAATTCTGTGGGAGTAACGGCGATGGGTAGCCACAAATCTCCTAACCAAGAATCCCTAATACTGGTTTTGTACCCTAACATTTTATCGACCCATTGTCTTCTTCCCTTAACATCTTTGCAGTCTTGGTAAATTTTTTGTTCAGGAAAGGAAAGCCAACTAGGGACTTCAATGGTCAAGGGACAATAGATGATATCGGGATCAGTATGGGACGCTTGAGCCTTTTTTGACCATAATGTGGCTGCTGCCATCACTTCAACCTGAGTTGAGGGAGAATCAGCATGAATGGCTGTTTGAAGTGCCATAACCATTTTTTCGGTTGCAGGAGAAGCTAGATACATGGTACCTTCGGCTTTGACCTGGGCATTGACGATAATTAAAGCTTTACGCATATCGGTTGAATGATTGAGCAAATCTTGTCTTTTTTAGTTAGTGGAGTAAATCTAACAGACCTCTATTACAGAGATTACCCATATTTATCCTTAACGATAAACAGGCAATGTGAAATGGAAACAACTACCTTGTCCTGGTACACTATCAACCCAAATTTGGCCGTAGTGGACACGAATAATTTTACGACATAAAGATAACCCTAATCCATAACCTTCTTTTCCTTGATCCCGTTGCAAGCGGAAGTGGCCTTCAAAAATTCGCTCCTGTTTTTCTTCGGGAATGCCAAGTCCGGTATCACAAACACTCACTTGTACTTTTTGACTGGTACGGTGGAGAATCGATAGGGTAATTTCTCCTCCCTCTGGTGTATATTTAATCGCATTATCGATCAGGTTGACAATCACCTGACGGATTAATTCTTCATCCGCATAGACTGGGGGTACGTCTTGAGGGATATCTTCAATTAATGTTAAGGATTTTTCCCTTAACAATTCGTTATATTGTGCCAGAATTTCTTTTGAGAGTCTAGGTAAAAAGACTTCTGTCTGTTGAGCGTGCAACTGAGCATTCATGCTTTTGGAGGCTTGTAAAATGTCTGTAATCAGACGATTCATCACGCGAAATTGGTTCCGGGTTTGATTAAATAATTGTGCCGTGAGTTTTTGTTGTTTGTGAGTGTCGTCTTGATTTTGCGCCAGTTCTAGGGTTTCTACCGCAATGGAAGCAGCCGTTAGAGGACTGCGTAAATCATGGGCTAACATGGCTAACACTTGATCTTTGAACTTGAGTTGCTCTTGCAAGTTTTCTTTATCTTTCTTGAGACGGAATATCTCATCGGAAAGTCGCATGAGTTCCCCTGAATAACCAACACTATTCGATTTTTCTCTTGATGGGTGATGATGATTTCCTTCTAAGGATGAGAGCCATTTTGGCCACCATTTTTTCAGTTGATTGACGAGATTACTGCCGGCTAAGGTTTGTCTGGGTTCGGGGACTACTTTAACCAGGGCCGGGGTAGCCACTAGGCGAAAATGCTCCACCAGGTGGGGTTGTTCGTGAATTTCAATGACTTCTAACTGACAAGCACGATCTTGGCTGACTGTTTTGATGTAATCTCGGATCGCTTGAATATACTCATGGGAACTGGGTCGCTCATCGACAAACAACAATAACTGAATGGATGCAGCCTTATCGCTTTCAGAGTTTGTTTGATGGTTGGGGGATTCTAGCACTGCAACTTGATACTCTATACTGACAGAGAAAGAAGGTTCTGGGAATAAGAGATTTTTTCTATCTATCCTATTCTAGATTCTTAAGATAGTATAAAATCAACTACACTTAATCTTAAAGCTTAATGGCAAAAACTTCACTGTAATGGTTGAAAACGATTATGGCTCTTGGCTATGTTGCTCTTGTCCTTCATGCTCATTTACCGTTTGTACGGCATCCTGAACGGGATTATGTCCTAGAGGAAGAGTGGCTGTATGAAGCTATTACAGAAACTTATATTCCGCTCCTTCGAGCATTTGAAGGACTACAACGGGACGGCATCGATTTCAAAATGACGATGAGTCTGACACCCCCTCTGGTGTCTATGTTAAAAGATCCCTTATTACAAGAACGCTATAACCATCATCTGGGTCAGTTACAAGAACTAATTGTTAGAGAAATTGAGAATAATCAACATAATGGACATATTCGCTATTTAGCTGAATTCTATCACCAAGAATTTACCCAAATCCGCGAAACTTGGGAACAATACAACGGGGATTTAATTGTTGGCTTTAAACAATTCCTAGAAAGCAATAACCTGGAAATTATGACCTCTGGGGCAACTCACGGTTATCTCCCGTTGATGAAAATGTACCCTCAAGCGGTTTGGGCGCAAATTAAAGTCGCTTGCGACCATTATCATGAGGCGTTTGGTCGTTCCCCAAAAGGCATCTGGTTGCCTGAATGTGCCTATTATGAAGGGTTGGAAAAAATGCTGGCTCAGGCGGGGTTACGTTACTTTATTATCGATGGTCATGGCATCTTATACGCCCACCCTCGCCCTCGTTACGGCACTTATGCCCCTGTGTTTACACAAGCTGGAGTGGCGGCCTTTGGTCGAGACCACGAGTCTTCTAGTCAGGTTTGGTCTTCCAAGATGGGTTATCCGGGTGATCCTGAATATCGAGAATTTTACAAAGATTTGGGTTGGGAAGCTGACTATGATTACATTAAGCCCTATATTATGCCTAATGGTCAACGGAAGAATACGGGGATTAAATACCATAAAATTACCAATACTCAGGGCAATATGCAGGATAAAGCCCTTTATGACCCCTATTGGGCCCGAGAAAAAGCGGCAGAACACGCAGGGAATTTTATGTACAACCGCGAGCAACAAATTGCCCATTTAGCGAATATGATGCAGCGTCATCCCATTGTGGTTGCTCCTTATGATGCAGAATTATTTGGTCATTGGTGGTACGAGGGTCCGTGGTTTCTTGATTATTTATTCCGTAAGACTTGGTATGACCAAAATACCTTTGATATGGTTCATTTAGCTGATTATTTACGTCATAACCCCACTCAGCAGTTGTGTCGTCTTTCTCAGTCGAGTTGGGGTTATAAGGGGTTTCATGAGTTTTGGCTCAATGACGCTAATACTTGGATTTATCCCCATCTCCATGAAGCGACGGAACGGATGATAGAATTAAGTAACATCGAACCGGCTGATGAGTTGGAAGAAAGGGCTTTAAATCAGGCGGCACGGGAGTTATTATTAGCCCAATCCTCTGACTGGGCGTTTATTATGCGCACAGGAACGATGGTTCCCTATGCCGTTGAGCGCACAAAAACCCACTTACTCCGCTTTAATCAGATTTATGATGATTTTCAACTAGGAACGATCAATGCTAATTTTTTAGACAGCATCGAAGCCATTGATAATATTTTCCCCAATATTAATTATCGGGTTTATCGTTTTCAAGGAAACAGGAAAAAATGAAGAATTTAAATTCAACAACCCTAACTTACTCCGTTTCACTACGTTGAAGGCGCGGGATTGCCACTCCCAAAAGTGGCGACGTAAGAGTTGCAATAGCCCTGTGAGCCAAGTCTCGGTTTAAACACCTCCGAATACTTCTCTAGTTCGGATTCCCTGCAAGTCCTTTTGGGAGGACGTTGTAAGACAAGACATCTGGGATTTGGTGGGCGAAGAGACTAAAACTTAAACTCTGAGGATTATCTCCATGTTAAGAGTACCTGTATTATCCCTCGAAGGAAAACCGTTAATGCCGACTAAACCAAGTCGAGTAAGACGGTGGATAAAAGAAGGAAAAGCTGTCGGCAAGTTTAATAAGTTAGGACAATTTTATGTTCAACTTTTAGTCGAACCATCTGACCCCAAAACTCAGTCAGGTTCTCTAGGAATTGACCCAGGAAAATATTTTTCAGGCATTGGTGTTCAGTCAGCCAAATTTACCCTGTTTACAGCACATCTTGAACTACCTTTCAAAAAAGTAAGAGAACGAATGGATAATCGTCGGATGATGCGACGTGGAAGAAGGGGAAGACGTATTAATCGTCAGATCCCTTTTCATCTTCGACCCCATCGTCAAAAGCGATTTAACAACAGAAAACAAGATAAATTACCACCATCAATTAAAGCTAATCGACAACTTGAATTAAGAGTAGTTCAAGAATTGTGCCAAGTATTTCCTGTTACTGATATTTACTTTGAGTACGTCAAAGCAGATGTTGATTTAACATCGGGGCGAAAAGGAGCTAAGTCAGGAAAAGGATTTTCAGCCGTTATGGTAGGACAAAAATGGATGCTCAAACAATTAGGAAAGTTGGGCAATGTTCATACCATTTACGGTTGGCAAACTTCTAATCTAAGAAAACACCTTGGATTAGAAAAATCCAAAGATAAGTCGGAACGAACAGCTAGTTCCCATGCTGTAGATGGTGTTACCTTGGCTGGTTATCAATTCCTTGAATATAAAGCCCATTATTCAGGGAATAATCATGGACATAGTTGGCAAGGCAATGTAGCTATTACCCCATGTCAATTTATGGTCATTAAGCGTCCTCCAATTAGTCGTCGTCAACTTCATTTAATGCTACCAAGCAAGGGGAAAAAACGGCGTAAATATGGAGGAACTATTACCCGTCATGGCATCAGAAAAGGAGATTTTGTCAAGGCTGAAAAGGCTGGCAAGGTTTTCTCTGGTTGGTGTTCTGGTGATACTGCCAAACAAGTCTCAGTTTCCGATTTTAGTTGGAAAAGATTGGGACAATTTACTGCCTCGAAAGTAGTGTTGCTCCAACGCTCTACGGGGTTAATTTGTAAACAGGAAACGGACTTCGTTGGAGCAACTGTTTGTTAGTTGATGCTCGTTTCCTCCCCGACGTTATATGACGACGGGGTTTCCACTCGCATATTTTACGATGAAAACCTCAAATGAAGCTGTAAAAAATAAAGTTGTTACAGGGTTAACTAAGATTGGGATGGCGATTAAGAGTCACGCTTGGCAAGACGCAGAGTTACAAAACTTAACACCAACCCAAGGTCAAGTGTTGAGTCTTTTAAGAAGTCGTCGCAACGTGGGCTTAAGACTGTCTGAAATCGCTGAAGGATTAGGGATAACCTCGGCAACAGCTAGTGAGACTGTCAAGGCATTAGTTGATAAACAATTGGTGAAGAAAGGTAAAGCAGAAGATGATGGACGGGCGATCGCTATTAAAATGACACAAAAAGGAGAAGCCAAAGCCGATAGTATCGCAAGTCTCCCCTATTTTTTGCTGAATGCTCTTGATGAGTTGTCTTCTGAAGAACAAGATGTTTTTTATTATGGGTTAACCAAAATTCTCCGTAAACTCCAAGAAAATCATGAGATTCCGGTATTGAGAATGTGTGTTACTTGTCATTTTTTTGAAGAGAATGTCAACCTAGAATCGGATGAGCCTCATTATTGTAAGTTAGTTGAAGAGTTTTTTGGCGATCGCAACCTTAAAATAGATTGTCCCGAACATATAGCCCAGACTCTCTAAATTTAGCTACATAAGCAAGGATTTAATGGAGTGACATAAATAATGCTTAATCTAGCTCTGATAGAATGAAGGTCTAAGTCAATTAATGGGCAATTATTGAACATGAAACAAGCATTAGTAATCAGACATTTAATGTTTGAAGATTTAGGTTCATTGGCTCCTGTGTTACAAGCTAAAGGTTATGAAATAACCTACCTAGAAGCAGGGTTTGATGATTTAAGTGCTATTAAAGCCCTCGAATCAGAATTAGTTATTGTTCTCGGCGGTCCAATTGGGGCTTATGACGATCAAGATTACCCGTTCATTAAAGATGAATTATCCCTGTTAAAAGAACGCTTAGATAGGGACTTACCCACTCTGGGAATTTGTCTTGGGGCTCAACTGATGGCAAGGGTATTAGGGGCAAAAGTTTACCCAGGGAATCAAAAGGAAATTGGTTGGTTTCCTATTAGACTTAGCGACGCTGGAAAAACCTCTGTGCTAAAACATTTAGTTGAAATTGGGGACATGGTTCTACACTGGCATGGAGATACCTTTGATATACCCGAAGGTGCTGTTCACCTAGCGTCTAGCGAAAAATATGCTAATCAGGCGTTTAGTTGGGGTCAGTGTGGGTTAGCTTTACAGTTTCACCCAGAAGTCACTAAACAAGGACTAGGGCCTTGGTTCATTGGTCATGCTTGTGAAATTGCTCATGCTCCAGAGGTAACGGTGGCGAAGCTACGGGAAAATACAGAAAAATACGCCGACTCTCTAGAAATCCAAGGAGAAAAATTGTGGCGTGGATGGCTAGAACAAATCGAAGCCAGTCTAGTCCATACATAATTGGTACTTATCCCGTTAAGCTCTTATCATGGCTATAGAGCTTAACGGGATGAAGGAGAAATTTTGTTATGATGAAAGGAAACTGCTAAGATTTTCCATTATGTCAAGAGGCTTAATTGTGGTTTGTGGAGCAACCGCAACAGGTAAAACAGCCTTAGCTTTAGAAATTGCTCAATCTATTAATTCTGTTATTATTAGTGCGGATTCTCGGCAAGTTTACCGAGAATTTAATATTGGGACAGCTAAACCAACCCAAGCAGAACAAGATTTAATTCCTCATTATTTAATTGATATTTGTGAGCCAACAGAAACATTAACCTTAGCAGAATATCAAGAAAAAGCAAAAAATTTAATTGATGAAAATATGGACATTTTTCCCCTTTTAGTAGGAGGAACAGGACTGTATATTAAATCCATTGTTAAAGGACTAAAAATTCCTAGAGTTTCCCCACAATTAGAATTAAGATTACAGTTACAAGCATTAGGACAACAACAATGCTATGAAATTTTGCAACAAATTGATCCTGTAGGAAGTCAAAAAATTCATCCCAATGATCAGGTGAGAACCTTGCGCGCTTTAGAGGTATTTTATGTCACTGGAATTCCCATTTCTCAACAACAAGGGGAAAATCCTCCTGCTTATCCTATTATACAAATTGGTTTAGATTGTTCTTCTGAAGAATTAAACAAAAGAATTGTACAAAGAACCAAAAATATGATTGACATGGGGTTTGTTGAAGAAGTAGAAAAATTAGTAGAAAAATATAGTTGGGATTTACCTTTATTAAAAACATTAGGGTATGCAGAAATCATTAATTATCTGCAAGGGAAAGTATCGTTACCTGAAGCAGAAAAAGAGATTATTTTACATACCCGTCAGTTTGCGAAACGTCAAAGAACTTGGTTTCGTGCTTATCCTGAAATTGAGTGGTTTGATACCACATCATACAATTTAGTTGAGGCAGTTTTATTAAAAATTAGTGAGACTTTCGGATTAGTGAATTAATAATCAGGAAAGTTATTTTTCCACCATGAATACCAATCAAACCAAGCTTGTTCTAGCTTCTTCTCAGTTTCATTTAGTTCTTTATTATGGGGATCTATATTGATAGTAAAATCTGATTCTGAGGGATTTGGCATGGACATAATCGTCCACAAACAACGATACTCAACTAAATCTTGTTCTCCGAGTAACCAGAAAAAGGTTCTTGTCAGTCCCCAACCCCATAGATAGCGATTTCTATTATACTGATCTAAGGTAACAGTTGCCTCTCCTTTGGCATTAATACAAGATCCTAAATAACTTGTATTGTCGTATTCAAAAAAGGCGTAATGTCCCACCCCTTTCTTATAATGGATATGAGGATGAATAGTAGCTGCTGGCATCTCCATATCTTTGATTAAAAAGTGATTAAAATTCCCGTGATACTTTGCATAACGAATCTCTGCTGTTAAACCTTCTTGTTCATTACTGTACTCATACTCTTTTGCTGAAATTTGTTCTCCTTCTTCCTTAGTTTCCAGGGACTTGAGAGGTTGACTTTTAATTAAGTTCCAATTAGATAAAGGAACCGTATCAGGAACCGTTACCGTTGGAAGGTTATTATTGGTTTTTTCAGTGTCTTCTGGAACAATAATTTTATAAGTGAGAAGTCCTAACATTCCTAAGAGTAAAATTCCTAAAAGACTCACTCTTGTTGTTTGCCAATGTGTGTGTAATACCTGCATATTTCTTTAATTTTTAATTTCTTAAGAGTTGAGTTAATCTTGACTTTCCAAAGTGAGAGGACGAATATAGGAAAACCAACAAAATACGCCAAATAAAACGACTGATATCATAGCAAAAGCTAAACTACCATCTTCTCCATGCCAATATTCAAAGGCTTCATCAGCAGACTGAGAAACAAAAAAGGTTAATAAACCAATGCGAACGCAGTTGATTAAAAAACCAGTGATAGGAGCTAATAAAAGACACGATATTTTCTGAATTTTTGTCAAAGGAACAATGAAAAATAAGAGAATAGAACAAATAATCATCAGGGTAACAATATCAATTCCTGCACAGCTAGATAAAACTTCAACTCTTCCTGTCGGCAAAATAATAGATACCCCTTCTCGATAGGGTTGAAATCCCACAATATACAACATGAATGTAGAAAATATGGCTGTCAATTTTTCCATACTTATCATTCCTAAAAAACGAATGATCACTGGATATAAGATAAAAAGACTAAAAACAGAAAGTTCGCTTTTGTAAATCTGAAACCCTTTAAAACCAGCTGTTATTAATACCAAGCCAACAGCAAAAATAACAGGACAAAGAAAGAAATGATAACCCGATGTAGAGAGACTTCTTAGTAAGGCAATCACAATCAAGACAAGACCCAATATTGTTGAGGGTAAATTACTCTCGAAATTGAGGGTATTTTCTTGGTGTTTATCCCATAATAAAGAGGCTGCGGTCAACCAAATCAAAAGACTGACGCTGATCAGATTTTGATTCCCGTCTTGTTCTAAAAGAGTAAAATGGATAGCCGTAATAGCTGCTGCTATCCCTAAGAGTAAATAGCTAGGTTTCCCTAGTTTTTCAAGAATTTCCATGGCCTTGGAGAACTGTGTAAAAAATGATTTTTATGTAGTATCACCCAGTATAGTCTATCGTTCAATTTCCGTCACCCGCCAACTTAATTTAGTATTTAACCAGAAATTCCAAAATGTCACCATAACAATAGCGATTAATTTTGCTAACACATCACTGGCCAGCAGGGTCCTTAAGAAATTATTAGCGGTTAAGTTAGCAATCATTTCATCTAACTGTAACCCTTGGAAAATAGCAAAGAAAGTATTAACCAATAATGTTTGTAAAATTAGGCCTGCAAGACAAATAAAATTAAATTTAATTAATCTTTTAAGTCGTTGACGTTTCCCTGGTTGTCGGCTAGAAATATCCCGAAAAGTCCATAAATCGTTCCAGAGAAAATTATTAATAATTGCCACTTCTGCAGAGAGAATCGTACTGCGTGTTAAGCCCAATTCTAATCCTTTACGAAGTAAAGAAAAAATGGTTAAATCAACAAACAGTCCACTAAATCCGACTAAACAAAACTGAATAAATCTCGCTGATAAAGATAAACGCAGTCTTACAAGATGTTGTAGATACTCAATATATTGTTTCCAAGTGACTTTACTTTCCCCAGTTTGACGTTCTCGAAACACATATCCGGCTTCAGCTAACCAGCGAATTTTCCCCCTAGCTGTGACTTCAATTAAAATTTTGTAACCCACAGGACTTAAGGGTTTGCCGACAATCGCTCTTCGACGGACCATAAAATAACCACTCATGGGGTCAGAAAGACGGCCAATGACTTCCGGGAGAATCATTAAACCTAACATTTGTGCGCCACGGGATAAGAAACGGCGAATAATACTCCATTGGCTGACTCCTCCTCCTTCCACATGGCGACTGGCCACCGCTAAATCGGCCCCTTTATCCATTTCGGCTAAAAGCTCTTGGAGAACTTCTGGGGGATGTTGTAGGTCAGCATCAATCACCCCTAAAATCTCTCCTCTGGCCACTTGCCATCCTCGAATCACTGCTGTGGAGAGTCCTTTTTCTTCGGTGCGACGCATGACTCGCAGTTGAGGATACTCCGAGGTTAATTCTAGGGCTAATTTCCAAGTATGGTCGGGACTGTTATCATCAACCACAATAAGTTCATAGTCTCCCCGAATGGATTGATCGAGTAAATGAGTTAAAATTTTGACAATATCTTGGATATTACCAGCTTCTTTATAGGTGGGTAAGACCAGAGAGAATTTTAAGGGAGGCTGATCACCATTGTCGTAACCAATGGGAGTATCTGCAATTTGAAAAACACCGGAAGGAACAGGAACTAAAGATTGATTCATCGGTAATTGATTACTAAGGCAATAATATTATTTATAAACTACCCCAGACTACTACGCTAAGGAATCCTTTTCGACATTAGGTTGAATAACTGTCTGCTCAAGTTTACCGTGAAACATCCGTTTAAGATGAGATTCTAGATCGCAGGTTAGTTTTTCGGAACTGCGTTTAAGGGTGGTGGTGTCATAACTGGCTACATCCAAGGGAGAACCAATATTAACGGTGACATCTGTTCCCCAACTGGGAAAAGGCTGACTATATTCAATACTGACTGGTAATATTTTCATACCGCAACCAGGTTGTTGAGATTCCACTTCTAAAGCAATACGGGCCACACCTCGTTTGAGGGGATGAACTTTCGTATCTCGGAAAATGCCTCCTTCTGGAAAAACAACTAACATTTCTCCTTGTTTGAGAACTTCGACACTATATTCTAAACTACTGGCCCCTGGCCGTTTCACATCCACTGGAAACCCCCCTAAACGACGAATAAACCAACCTTGAAGGCCTGTCATTTCACTAGAGGTGACCATAAACCTAACATCTCGACCACTGACTATTCTACCCACGGCATAGGGTATGATTAACGCATCCCAACGAGAACGATGGGTGGGGGCAATAATAACTGGCCCAGTTTTGGGAATGTGTTCTTGTCCGTTGATCGTAATCGGACCAAAATAGCATGGCAAGACAATTATTGATCCCAAAGGATAAGCTATATTAATTAACCAAGGAGAAATTTGAGACTTGACTTGATCGCTCTTAATAGTAGGAATATTCATTTAATTAGGCAAAACACAACAAAAAAATCTCACTTCGGAGATTAGAAATACATAGGGTCATTGTAGTTACACTATAAAACTTTTTATTATTGGTGTCTTTGAAGCGATAGACAGTTATCTAGCTGTCAAGTCAGCATATCTAAAATAAAAGAACATAATTTTAATAATTTTCCGACTTTTATTGGCAACTGTAAAGAATTATTGAGTTAAAGTCTTTTTACAAGACTCATTCCCAAAAAAGTCCCCGCAAACCCCCACAATAAACTCATCATTGTATAAACTAATAATAAGCTATATTCTTGATTTCTTAATAACAAATTATTCTCTAAAGAAAAAGAAGAAAAAGTGGTAAACCCTCCACAAAACCCGGTAACTAAAAATAGTCCCCAATAAGGATGGATTGGGAATCTTTCAATGAAACCAATTATTATGCCAATAACTAAACAACCGATTAAGTTAACTGTTAATGTTCCCCAAGGAAACATAGTTTCAATCTGTTCATTAATGATTTTACTAATTAAATAACGCCCACAACTCCCCAAACCTCCTCCTAAAAATACGATTAACCATGATAACAACTCCATCCTTAAAAACTTAGCAATTATTAATGAGTTTAGTATCAATTTCTACGAAATAAAGGGCAAAAATAAGATAAAATTGAAATTATTAGATGTTTACAGCCTTATCAATGCGAATTGAGCAACTACAAGCATTCCTAGCGATCGCAGACACGGGCAGTTTTGGAAAGGCAGCGACTCAGTGTGGGATTACCCAATCGACCATCAGCCGACAAATACAAGCCCTAGAGGGAACTTTGGGAGCTTTATTGTTTCATCGCTCTACCCAAGCCAAATTGACGGTAGCGGGAGAAAAATTGTTGCCAAGAGCGAAAAAAATTTGTCAAGAATGGGCAACGGTTGGGCAAGAAATCAAAGATTTACAAGCAGGAAAACAACCAGAATTATGTGTGGCTGCTATTCACTCGGTTTGCTCCCATTTTTTGCCCCCAATCTTACAACAATTTTGTTTAGATTATCCCCAAGTCCAATTACGAGTGACGGGTTTAGGAAGCGATCGCGCGTTGAAGGTGTTAAGGGATGGTTTAGTGGATATTGCTATTGTTATGAATAATCGTTTTTTAACCACTAGCCCTGAGATGACCGTTGATTTATTATATGAAGAAAAAATAGATGTTTTAATGGCGGCTGATCATCCTTTGACGAGGTATGAGCAAGTTACCCATACAGAATTAGTCAAATATCCTCAAGTGGTGTTTAAAGATGGTTATGGAATGCAAAGATTGCTACAAGAATGGTGTTCTCTTCATAATTTAACCATCAATGCAGTGATGGAATTAAATACGTTAGACGCTTTTCGAGGGGTAGTCAGACAAGGAAAAATTATTGCATTGTTACCAGAAACGGCTTTGATTGAAACCAGGAAAGATGATTGTTTAGCTGTGCGTTCTTTAGCCCCTATTTTGGATGAATCTAACGAAAAACCGGCTAAACAATTAACCCGTCAAGTGGTTTTAGTTTCTACCAGCGATCGCCTAACCATTCCTCCTATTGCTCATTTTTGTCATTTGGTTCGTCAACAAGTGAAGAAGTTTAATCAAGCTACAGTTAATCAGTCTCTTTCTGCCTGATGATTAGTGCATAAGAACTGTTTACTGTTTCGGAATCAGAAACCCGATAAAAACATTGACCAATTTGCTCAATTGTTGAGAAAATCGACTGAGGAGTTTACTCAATATCATTAGCAAAACTTAAAATCATGCCACGTCTTCGCTCTATTCTGTCTCTATTATTGGTGGCTGTGGCCATCTTCTGTGTTAGTTGTGGTGGCCCAAAAGCCTCTGTCCCTACTACCTATTCCCCTGAGAAAATTGAACAATTACAAGTTCTCATTGAACCCATTGAGGAAGCAAGGGAAAATTTAGATGTCCTTAAAGGGTTTATTGCCGATCAAAATTGGATCGATACCCGTACCTATATTCACGGACCTTTGGGGGGTCTTCGTCAAGAAATGAGTAGTTTAACTCGTTCTTTGTTACCCAAAGATCAAAAAGAAGCGAGAAATTTATCTAAAGCTTTATTCAGCGACTTTGAACGCTTGGATGCTGCTGCTAAGGAACGTCAATTCGTAGCTGCACAACGGGAATATCGTGAAGCACTCAATCATTTACAAAGTTTCTTAGATTTACTTCCCAAAAGCTAATTAATTTTAGTTATAACATCTGTAGGGGCATAATAATTATGCCCCCTAGTTATCTCAGATTGATTAGCTAGAATGTAGAAGTTAAAAGAGAACAATACAAACAAAAACAATATAATTATTGATACTAATGTTTTAGTTTCTGCAATTATTGCTGGTGGAAATCCAGAACAAGTTATTTTATTTGTAGCTGAAAATGATAATATTCAATGGATTGTATCTGAGGATATATTAGCCGAATATAAAAGTGTTCTTGGAAGAAAAAAACTTAGGTTATCTGAACAAAAAAAACAAAAATGAATATTAATTAAGTTCTCATAGAATCTTCAGACTTTAACAACTATTTATACCTTAATTAGATTATTAATTATATGACTCGTATTACTATTATTGGTGCTGGAGTTATTGGCTCAGCGATCGCCTATGAATTAAGTTTAATTAAAGGCTTAAACATCACCCTAATTGACGAAAAAAAACCGGCTTCTGGTTCAACGGGGTCAGCTTTAGGAGTTTTAATGGGTATTATTAGCCACAAAACTAAGGGACGGGGTTGGAAACTTCGTCAGCTTAGTTTAGAGCGTTATAAAACCTTAATTCCTGAGTTAGAAGGGTTAACGGGAAAGAAAATTCCTGTGAACCGTCAAGGAATTTTAATGTTACGTTTTAGGGATGAACCCCTAGAAAGATGGGAAACATTACAACAATTTCGTCATGATCACGGATACCCCCTGGAAATTTGGGAGCAAAATGAGTTATTAAAACGCTGTCCTCAAGTTCAAAATGATCGTGTTGTTGGGGCTATTTATTCCCCTCAAGATCGACAAATTCATCCCACTGTTTTAACTGAATCCCTTGTTTTAGCTGCTTCTCAAAACGGTGTAAATTGTCAGTTTGGAGTCAAAGTTCAAAATATTACACCAACGAATCTAGATGCTTCAAATAGTGGTCAATCATACCAGATTAAAACATTATACCAGACCTTAGAAACGGATTGGTTAATTATTTGTGCTGGTTTGGGTTCAACTTTTTTAATTAATGAGTTACAACCAATGATCAAGATTAAACCGGTTCTCGGACAAGCATTGCAAATTAAGTTAAATCATACTTTAGGTGATGCTAGTTTTCAACCTGTAATTACGGGAGACGATGTCCATATTGTTCCTCTTAATGAGCAAGAATATTGGATCGGTGCTACCGTAGAATTTCCTGATGAAATGGGAGAAGTTTTGCCAAAAGCATACTTATTAGAAACAGTTAAAAAACAGGCTTTTTCGTTTTGTCCTGATTTAAAACAAGGGAAAATTATTAATACTTGGTCAGGAAAACGTCCCCGTCCCGATGGAGAATTTGCTCCTATTATTAAGGAAGTTCCTAACTATTCTCATATTTTATTAGCTACTGGTCATTATCGTAATGGTATTTTATTAGCTCCTGCAACTGCTTTGACAATCAGAGATAAAGTTATGGAAAATTATACAAACTAAAATTATTATGTTAAACATTATTTTTGTGGTTTTAATTGTCTTGGCTGGATCGGCAATTTGTGCTTGTGCAGAAACGGCTTTGTTTTCAGTTTCACGGGTTCGAGTCAAACAATTAGCTCAATCAAAAAAACCAGCAGCAATCGTTTTACAGTCAATTCGTAGTAAAATGAATCGCCCTATTGCTACTATTGTTATTCTCAACAATATTTTTAATATTGTAGGTAGTATTGTCATTGGAAGTTTAGCAGCTAAGGTTTTAGGAGATGCTTGGTTAGGATTATTTTCTAGTATTTTAACTTTTTTAATTATTGTCTGTGGTGAAATCGTTCCTAAAACTATTGGGGAACGATATTCTGAACCTATCGCTACCCAGAAAATTAATCAGTTACTTCGTCAAGTTTATTATGTTCCTGAAACCATTAAAGCAGATAAGTTACTCAAAACTTTTCAAGATAATTGTGAACATTTAATGGTAGTTTTGGATGAATATGGTGGGGTTGCAGGAGTGGTAACGTTAGAGGATGTTTTGGAAGTCTTAACAGGAGAAATTGTGGATGAAACGGATCGCATTATTAACTTACAAGAAATTGCTAGAAAAAAACGTAAAATTTTATTAAATTATCGAGGAATAAATTCTTAATATTTTGTAACGTCAGAAAAACTTATCTATCTGACAAGAAATTTAAACGTTAATCTTGTTTCTCTTTTCAACAAGATCGGGGATAATTGAGGATGAGGAGAAATGTCAGAAAACAATTAGGAGCTTGTCTATGGAAATGAGCGATATCCAATTATGGGTAATGTTATTATTTAACAGTGTATTTTGTTTGTTAGCTCCTCGACTGTTAACAACTCAATGGTTAACTTTATTATCTACAAGGAATAAGTCTTCTGTGACTGTTACTCAAGAGACTTAATTGTCATTAATCTCTTGTTCATTTTATCTTTTTAAGGGACGATAAAGGAAACATAGAGCAAAAATCTACTTCGTAAGTCATAAATTGACTTCATAATGGTTGCCATTGAAAGTAACTCTATCTCCTCTAAATAACTGTCGTCCCCGTCGCTTTTCTACACAACCATTTACCATCACTTCTCCCCCTTGAATTCTTATTTTAGCTTCACCACCACTTTGCACTAAATTTTGCCATTTCATAAACTGGCTCAGTCTAATCATATCTGAAGATTTGTTTTGACTGTTACTCATCTTGAAACATTATTATTGAGCGTTTTAGGCACGAAACCAGGTTATTGTACTTTCCATAGTTATAATAACACAAAAAACTGCCTAGTGTTAACCCAGGAAAAAAATAAATCTAGATGATATTTGAGCAGATTTTAATCAACTATTATTATGTAATAATAAACTAGGCCAAATAGAAGATTGATAGTTTGTTATTCTATGTTTAAAATTACTGCACAAGGAAAAACCATTACTTGTCACCAAGGGGAAAATTTACGCCATGTTCTTCTTAAAAACAATATTGATCTGTATAATGGTCAAGCAAAAATTATCAATTGTCGGGGTATTGGCACTTGTGGAACTTGTGCGTTAAAAATAGAAGGTTCAGTATCCGAAGCTAACTGGAAAGATAAAGCAAGACGTTCTCTTCCTCCCCATTCCCTAGAGAAAAATCGTCGTTTAGCTTGTCAAACTAAAGTCTATGGAGATTTAAAATTAACTAAATACGATGGTTTTTGGGGACAGGGTGATAAGGTAGTTTGGACGGCTGAAAATTGAGAGTTTTTTAGGGATAATTGATTAATTATCCCTAACGGTTCAAAAGCACAAAAATTAAACAGAATTAGCCCAATCTTTTGCCCAGTTTAAGGTTTGATGGACTTGTTTCATGGTCAAAGATTCACAATACAATCTTAAAACGGGTTCGGTTCCACTAAAGCGAATGAGTAACCAACTTCCATCAGTTAAACGGTGTTTGTAACCATCTTTTGTATCACAACTTATAACCTCTTGATCGGCTATTTTTGTTAATGGCTCTGTCTCTAAACGCTGTAGTAATTTAGCCCGAACTTCCATATTAGCTAAGGGTAGATCAAGGCGATCATAAGCATTATAAAAATCCGTTTTTTCCTGTAATTGGCGATAATATTGCCCTAAATCTTTCCCACTTTCTACAACAGCCTCTAAAACGTATAATGCAGATAAAAGAGCATCCCGTTCAGGAATATGGGTACCGTAACCAATTCCTCCTGACTCTTCTCCTCCAATTAAAACCTCAGTATTTAACATCCGATCAGCAATATATTTATAACCAATAGGAGTTTCATGAATTGGTAAATTATAAAGTTGTGCCAAGCGAGGAATTAAATCAGAACCACTGACGGTTTTAATAATTTCTCCTGTGAACCCTTTTC
>JASJDD010000285.1 GCA_030065735.1 Crocosphaera sp. | reverse complement strand
AGGGGAACCAGTTTGGTTATCAGAAATTAATTTAGGAATCGGTAGAGAAATAGGAATTTATCAAGGAGTAGAAAGAGAATGGTTATACTGGTATGATCAACTAGGAAAACGTTATTTGACTCCTCAAGAAGCAGCGAGAAAAGCTCAAGAAAGAGCAAAACTACTAGAAGAAAAATTAAGAAGTTTAGGCGTTGATCTCAATGAGTTATAAATTAGGAATTTAACACGGTTAAATTCTTTATCATGAAGCTAAAAGTCATTAAACTCTTATGATACAAACCACTTCAACGATGACCGATCAAGAATTAATGGAACTCAGTTCTCAAAATCCAGAATTGAGATTTGAACGCAACGCAGACGGAACTTTAGTAACGATGGCACCCACAGGAAAAATATCAAGTAATAGAGAAATCAAAGCAGGTGCTTATGTATTCACCTGGGTACAAGAAAATGACTTAGGAGAGGTATTTAGTTCCAGTGGGGGGTTTAAATTACCTAATGGTGCTGTTCGTTCCCCTGATGTTGCTTTTGTGGCTAAAGATCGCTTACCTTTGGGATGGGATCAAGGAGAAGACGAATTTTTTAATTTAGCCCCAGATTTTGTCATTGAAATTCGGTCAAAAACCGATAATTTAGAGGTATTAAAAGCTAAGATGGAAGAGTATCGAGAGAATGGCGTGAAGTTAGGTTGGTTAATCGATCGTCACAACCGTCAAGCTTTAGTTTATCGTCAAGATGGTTCGATTACTACTTATCCCCCTGATGCAATTTTAAGTGGTGAAAATGTCATTCCTGGGTTTAGGTTAGCCTTGAAAATTTTACTCTAAAAAAAGATCGCCCCTTAACTCAAGAAGCGATCGCTTAAAATGTACCCAACAAAGACTTATTTAACGAAACGTTCACCGCGATTATAAAGTTCACGGGCATAATCTGTCCAAGTTCCCTGTCCCCAATAACGGAAACAGCTAGTTTCGACTAACATGGTGTAAAGCAGAGCTTCCTGGTACTCAGGGGTACGAGTCACATTAGCATCTTGTTGTACACGAGAATCGAATTTCTGGTGAAAATCAGCACTGAGTTGGTTCATGGGTTCTAAGACGTTTTCATAACCTTTGACCCAACTGAGATCATTGGTCCAAGATGCACCATCCATGTGGAAGCGATCATCGGTTGCTTCTAACTCTTCGATCGCCTTAGCAACCTTTTCTGGAGTTACATTGTCTGTACCAATTTTATTCCAGATTTTGTGTTGACCTACCGCTTGACAGACGGGATAATCATCAGAGGTAACACCGGCTTGTTCTAAGAGTTCGATGTATTCGGTACCATTGAAACCAACCACACCTTCATGATTATCTTTGATGCTATAGAAAGCATTGCGGAAACCGTCGGGAAACTCATTCATCATCACACCACCGTTTTCTCCGTCAGCGATCTGAGACACACAAGAAGGGACTTCTACCTTACCGAGTTTTTGCTTTCCTCTGGCTTTAGCTTCATGATAGGGCTGCATTTGGGCTACTAACTTAGTGTCAGACCCTTGGGTTTTGATTAACGCCGTAATACTGATGGTTTCTCCTTTGGAGTTACGGGCAACTAAACGGTTAGGAACATAATTATCATCACGGTTCTTGTGTAAATCATCCCCGTTTAACCGTTCCACAGAATCTTCTTGTACCAATAACCAACGATAACCACACTCTTTAAGAGCCTTGATATATTCATACAGGGTATCAGGATGGTTCGGTAAGTGCATTTCTGGGGGAGAGAACCCTTTAACCCGTCTGAGGGCATCATAACCGAACAAAGCCGCAAACTGGTGTTGCCAAGCTTGCATCTGTAATTTAAGATCAGGAATGGGAGTAGAAGGGGCAACAGCGTGGCTCCACATGGTTCCTAACCATTCTACATAAGGATTATATTGAATATCATTGGTAATGCGCTTGAGGGGTTCAAGGATATCCTGTCGGGGAGTTTGTTGGAAATCCCACAATAAATTACCGGAATAATCCAACATAATGCGAGGATTGCAACCATTATTGACTAATTCGGGGATAAACTCGCCAATGCGCTTATAACACCAAGCAAAGGTAGGGGCGTTATGATTATCTCCAATATGTTGATTGTCAAACATATGTTGCAGGTTACTAATTAACGCACCGTTATGACCGGCGGGAATGGTGGGTTGGTGCATATGAAGGGCGCAAGCGAACCCTGATTTTACATTAGCGAGATTAATATTAGAATGAGGGGCAAAAATAGGGTCATCATGATTAACCACTGAAGCGATCTCGGCTTCCCAACCACTAATGGGAGGTAGTTCTGGTTTAGTCCCATGAATGTGATATCCGTTGGAGGAGGGTGCTGCTGCAATCATATTTATTGGTTTTCCTTCAAAATCTTGGTCAAGATAATTTGACTGCTTTAATATCTCGTCACACCTATAGCAGAAGTCAGAAGTCAGAAGTTAGAAGTCAGAAGTAGAACCTTTATAGTTAGTGGTTTTGAACCTCGTACACTACACCTCATGAATCTGAAAAACGCTACATAATCAAATTTATCTACTTATCTGAATCTTACAATACATTTTGGTTGAGTAAAGCTTAATTTTTAATAAATTTTTTCAATAAATTCATATTAATTAGACAATTTTCATATCTTATCTTATTAAGATTTATGCAAAAGTATCTCTTTTTAATTTTGTTTCCATCAAAAATAAAAGTATTTTAATCGGTTTTTATTATCTATTTCAATAAAATTAATAATTTTTATTATCTTTTTTTGCCTTCTTTTATAACTATAATTTCTTGTTAAAATTGTCTTGATTTCATGACTTACTCGCCAATTGTTAAATCCATGCAACATAGTGACAGTTCTGGCCGTCTAACCCACCAGTCAAGTTTTTAAGATTCTCATCAGAATCATTAAATTACCTTCAATTTAGAATCAAAGCATTTGCACGACTCATAAATCATTACTATGACTGCTGCACGCGATTATTTACCCACACCACCTCCAACCCGTTACCGTCGTCGTCAAAAAGCGACCCCAACCCGTCGTTATCAGTCTGTTACTCCCAAAACCATTACCCATACTCCTTCTCAGTCCCGTTCTAAGGTGACACCCCTACCTGCCAAGTGTAAGGGACTGCCTTTAGCCTTACAATTTCTCTTATTAGTGCAGAAAAGTTCCACTACCCTCACCTGTGGTTTAGTGGCCATTACGTTGGGGGTCTATGGTTGGACAGTTTATGCGCCGACTCTTTGGAGTCAAGAATTTTCTAAACTGAAAACCCTACAACGCAACGAACGTCAACTGGCCGCCACTAATGAATCCTTAAAACATAAAATGGCAGAACAGGCCGAACAACCCGGATCAAGTTTAACGCTTCCGAGTCCTTATAAATCAATCTTTCTGTCCCCTGCGGATGTTCCCACCATTGAGGTGACGGAGCAGACAGAGGAAACTCAAAAAACCCCTATCATTCCAGAGACTCCTATTGCTTATTAATTTAAGTCGGATTTTAGATGTTTCAGAGCTTAACCACTTCTCACACTTGAACCGGCCATGGCTAACTCTCGATTTCAACAGCGTTCTCAACGTTCTCCTAAGTATCGTCAAACTGGTTCACCTAAAAAACCAGTCCCTAAAAATAGAATTACTCAGCGATCGCCAAATACCTCAAGACGCAGAGGGAAACCGAAACCCTCTCCCTTACCTAAATTTCGTCTTTTATTAGTTTGGGCCGTCTTGCTCGGTGGAATGCTAGGGTTAGCTTGGAAAGTCTATCAACTGCAAATTGTTGACGCTGCTGAATTAAAAGAAAAAGCCCGTCTGCAACAAACGGTCAATATTCGTCCTTATATTCCCAGACGGTCGATGATTGACAGCGAAGGTAATATTGTAGCCACTGATCGCCTCGAATATATTTTATATGTCCATCCTATTCAATTCAAACTAACCCAGGAAGAGGTAGCGGCCAAACTGAGCAGTGTTCTAGAAAATAGAACCCCTCAAGAACTAAGAGAACGCTTTAAACAGCGCAAAACAGGCATTCCCGTCGCCCGAAGATTAAGCGAAGGGGTCGCCAAACAAATTCAAGCACTGGGGTTAGATGGAGTCGAAGTTAATGAAACCTATCGCCGTTTTTATCCCCAAGAAAAGATGATGGCTGATGTGGTAGGATTTGTAGATCACGAGCGACAAGGACAAGCCGGCGTAGAATTAAGTCAAGAGAAACTCTTACAACGAGATTTACAAAGCTTATACGTACAAAGAACCGCCTTGGGTGCTATTCTTCCTAACTCTTTACCCGAAGATTTACTCAAGTCCAATGATTGGCGGGTTCAATTAACTGTGGATATGCGCCTCCAACGGGCGGCCCGGGCTGCTTTACAACAACAAATCAAGAAGTTTAACGCCAAACGAGGAGCCGTTATCGTCATGGATGCTACGGATGGCTCTATCTTATCTCTGGTTTGTGAACCCACTTTTGATCCGAACGCATTTTATGAGTCGAGAATCGAATTGTTGAAGAATTGGACCGTTAGCGACTTATATGAACCGGGTTCTACCTTCAAACCCATTAATGTGGCTTTAGCTTTAGAAGCAGGAGTCATTCAACCCAATACGGTTATCTATGATTCGGGTTTAGTAACGGTGGATGGTTGGCCCATTAAAAATGCAACTTTGAGAGGAAACGGATCGATTAATATTGCCAAAATTCTCCAAACCTCTAGTAATGTGGCTATGGTTCACATGATGCGACGGTTAAAAAAAGAGGATTATTATCAGCGTTTACAACAATTAGAAATTAGCCAAAAAACAGGGATTGATTTACCCGGAGAGGTTCGAGGACGGTTAAAATCAAAAGAAGTGTTTACAGAACGTTCCATTGAAGTCGCTACCGCTTCCTTTGGTCAAGGGTTTGCTTTAACCCCCATGAAATTAGTCCAGTTACAGGGGGCGTTAGCCAATGGGGGAAAATTAGTCACCCCTCATCTGGTTAAAGGGTTAGTGGATGTGGAAGGAACCCTACACTGGCAGCCTAATCATCCTAGCAAACAAATTATTTCCCCAGAAGTCAGTCAAACGGTAGTGGAATTAATGGAAACAGTGGTGGATGAGGGATCAGCAGCGAAAACGGAAAAGTATCGGATTGGAGGGAAAACTGGAACCGCACAAAAAGCGGGACCCAGGGGCGGTTATTTACCTAATGCTAAGATTACCAGTTTTGTTGCGATTTTACCCGTAGAATCCCCTAAATATGTGGTTTTGGTGCTGGTAGATGAACCCCAAGGGGCTAATACTTATGGGTCAACCGTAGCGGCCCCGGTGGCTAAATTAGTCATCGATGCGTTGATCTCTTTGAAAGGTATTCCACCAGCAAGATAAGGTAGGAATGAAACCCGACATTTTTGATAAACGATTTAATTATCTTGATTTGAACACACCCCATCTAAATCAAAGATTATAGATGGGGATTCATTGGCACCCAGAAAGTTGTAAACTTCTAAGTGTCTCCAGAGTTACTGGTGTCCGCAGTGTATTTGTAGAACTTTGGCTAACAAATACC
>JASJDD010000284.1 GCA_030065735.1 Crocosphaera sp. | reverse complement strand
AACATTCGAGAGGATTTTCTGCAAAAAACCACTACATTATTAGCTAAAACTTATCAACATATTCTCGTAGAGGACTTAAACGTTAAAGGCATGATGGCTAACCACAAATTATCCGATGCCTTATCTAATTTAGGATTGTATCGTTTTCGAGAATTGTTGAGTTATAAACAAGAAAGTTTTGGTTTTTTACTAACCATAGTAGATAGGTGGTTTCCCAGTTCAAAAACTTGTTGTGTGTGTGGAAATAGACAAGATATGCCCTTAAAAGAAAGGGTTTATCATTGTCAACATTGTGGCCAGGTTATGGACAGGGATTTGAATGCGGCGATAAATCTCGAAAGTTGGACTAATGCCGATGGCTTATCGGTGAACGCCTGTGGACTTGAAGGAGCCGTCTCCCTTGGTTGAAGCAGGAATTGAACAGCAAGCCTGTCCAGGTTTGTCTAGGTTTCATGAAGCAGAACGTAGATAATTTTGCCGTCAGTAGTTAAAAGGAGGCAGGAGGCCGGTATAGATGGGGACCTAAACCCAGTTGGGCAAGGCTTGAAGGCTTTATTATTAACTAAAATCTTCCCTCCTGCCTCGGAGCCTCTGCCTCCTGCCTCGAAGCCTCCTGCCTCGCCCGAAGGGCTGTTAACCCATCGGAGAATGCCATGACTACATCTACTCAATCAGACCGTCAAATCCTACGCCTGAATCCGTTTGCATTTCCCTCAGAGACAGACTTTCGGTTTATCCTGCTAATTGTTTCATTAGTTGGGGCTAGTTTGTACATTTACAGCTATCTCTACTGGAGTTTCCAGAAAGTACAGGGCAACATTCCCCCATTAACGGAGATTGTCTCTAGCTGTGTATCAAAAATAGATCCGAGCGACTCTTCAATTTCAGGAATCACTCACTGGGAAACATGGGCATCATCTAGAGATACATTCAACCAGTGTTGGGAACCCATAAACCAAATAAGTCTGCAAGCATCTACTTCGGCAATACTGGGTGCAGGTCTGTTAATCCTTGTCGCTGGCATAATTTACAGACTCTTTCCTCTGCTTATTATCCGTTGGGAACGACTGGTACCTCTGGATAAACAACCAGGTTCAGGTGAAATCATGAACTATTTACTGAACCTTTGCCAAGAGACAGGGTTATCCCATCCGCCGGTTTTTCTCTTGAGACCGCCTAGAAGAATGGAACAACTTAGCGGGAGAGCATTCGGCTGCTGGGGAAACTACTATGTGGTGCTTTATGGTGGATTAGTCAAGAAATTTCAGAAGAGAAACCAGGATAAGACCGAGCTTTTATTGGTTCGGGCGGTACTTCTCCACGAACTAGCTCACCTGAAAAATGAAGATGTCGATAAAACATACTTCTCAGTAGCCATTGGCATTTCTTTTGCTATATTCGCCCTAATTCCTTTCGTCGTTTCCTGGCTATTTGGCAGCAGTTTACCAGGAATTCTTAATGCGAGTTGGCGAATCCTTTGTCTGAGTGCGCTGGTCTATCTCACCCTCGCCGCTATCCTACGAGTACGAGAATTTTATGCAGATGTGCGAGCTTCCAGATGGGATGGAGAGGATGGAGCTTTAGAACAGGTATTGAGTCATTTGGCTCCACATAAACGAACTGGCTTACAAGCAACATTGGGAACCATGCTACAATACCTGCCATTTGTGCGAGCCAATCAGGGACAAACCGCGCTGCGACTGCATCCGCTACCAGCAGAACGCTACAGAACTTTGCACGAAACACATCAACTGTTTGAGATGAACCTCTGGGAAGCTTTTGGTACAGGAATTGCCATTACAGTGGCGTTTGACAGTATCTATCTCCTCTTGCTGGATTTTCTTCCTGTTATCTTCGGCAAAAATTACTCCCCAGCTTTCCCTGCTTTGGCAACTGGATTCGTGTTTGCCCCTCTGGCAGTTGGTATTGTTGGCTTAGGGATATGGCGCGCTACATTCGCCTCTCTATTCCAACCTCAAACCCCTGTTCGCTCAGGACAGTTAGGCATCGCTTTCGGACTGGGACTCTTAGCAGGGGACTTCCTCGCTTTTTCTAGTAGTGATTTAGGCAGTAGCAATTTTGTCAATCGTCTCATGGGGTTTGAACAGGCTAATCTACTTATCCAAAGGACATCCACAGGTTTGAGCATTTTGTGGATACTACTGTTGTTAGGGAGTCTCTACTTTTTCTTTCGCTGGATTGAAAATGGAGCCTCCGTCTGGCTGGAAGTCGCTCAGGTGAGTTATTCGCCTCGTCCTTTTTACCGTGTGGGGCTTGCGATCGCAGGGATATGGTTAACGCTGTGGTTAGGCCTCATGTTTTGGCTCCAATCCTTTGTATCCCTATTGCCTAATGCCGTTTTGTTACACTCAGATTCAACGGAGGTTTTTCTCAGTTTTATGCTCTTTCTCCCATTGGCTTTGGTGAATAGCCTAACTATCCATCCCCTTACATTGGGAGCCCTGGTCAGTTTGTGGTTGTTTCCACTGGCTGCATGGTTTTGGCGCAAGCGAGTCCGTAACGCTTCCATTTCTGAGTGGGTACTACTCGCTCCGGAGTCTCCATCGTGGCTATCACCTCGACCTCATCAGCTATTGCCATACCAGGCATTACAAGCTGGTCTGGTAGGTGGCCTAATTTTCTGCGTTTCCTTACTGATTATTCGTCTAGGATTGGTTCTACTTGTGCCAGAAGTGACAAGAGAAACTGATCTCTATAAATTGATGCTCTATTTCATTGGAAATATAGGGCTAGCTGTTTTGATTCAGGCAGGGGTTACTCTGTTGGTTGCATCACGGATTCAATGGATGGGAATATTTCATGGGCTGTTTGCTGCATTTATAGCTGGTTTTGTTATGACCATAGGTGCTCTCGGACTCAACTTGATGTTTGGAGGTACTATTGAACCTAGCTTTGTCTGGCAAACCTTCACTTACATGGTTAATGGAGGGGCATTATTAAGCTTAGTCGGGTTCTGGTTCATGAAACCTACGTAAACCTAAGTGGTTGGACAAAATCAAAGTTAACTGTGAGACGAGGAGTCAGGAGTCAGGAGTCAGGAGTCAGGAGTCAGGAGTCAGGAGAAATTCATCGGGTTTACATTTTTTAACATAGTGTTGTTTATTTATGTCCGACTACTTAGACAGTCTGCTGTTGTTTGTGTCATCTGTATTTTTTGAATTAATCCTCTTTTAGCGGAACTTCCCCATAAAAAAATCGCTGAAAGCCTTACCCAGAGGTAGTTATAGCAATTTTTGAACTACCCGTTACTGGGTACAATTCACTCTGAAGCTTAACTGGAGCGTGTTTTGAGAGATCGCACCTATTATCTAAATGATACAGCGATCGCAGCCATAGAGCAACCCCTTACATGGACACAGAATTTATGTACTATTTGAGTTATTCCCTTTAAAATAAGGCTTTCAGCGATTTTAAGATCAAACGTACGGGGGAAGTTCAGTTTTAGCCGTCGGTTGGTAAGAAACTAATAAATCAATATCACTCTTTTCATTAAAATCATTCCTTAAAATTGAACCAAATACAGCCAATTCCTTAATTTGATTTTCCTGACAAAACTTAGCCAAAGTTTTAGGAGTAATCTTTAATCGTTTGTAAACTTTTGCGAGGTTCATATTACATTTTTTATTATCTAACTTAGGGGTTCAAACTTTATTAAGTTTATCTAATTTTTTAAAGAATAATTATACTTTTGTTTTTTAGCTTTGCGAAGTGTGTGGTAATATATTATAGGTTATAAGTCTTTGCGCAAAAGAAGAAACCGAAAACTAAATATGTAATCTTTGTAGAAGATTGACCTTGAATCACAATGAGGGAGATGTCCCATAGGTGTAGTATTTTGTAATTCAAAGATAAAATCTGAGTAATCTACATACCTTCCTGTTCTTCTCCAACCGATGCGATTGCAGAATTTGTACCAGATATTCTCATCATAGTCTGTTGTTCCACCCAGTTCATCAACATAGATTTTTTTCTGAACACTGAAGCCAAATTTTCCCTTGCTGTAGTGTACCCAAAGTTGGTCGATGGTGCGTAAGTCATCACAAGGAAAGTTATCGATATCTTCAACCCTTAACCATCGTTCAGACACTCGGTTAGTAGCTTCAAGCATAACATTAGCAGTTTCCTGATCTGCTTCTTTCCATTTACCTGCTGCGAGAAGGTCACGAAGTTTTGTATAGTCAACCCCTTTTTCGCTTTTGAGTTCTATTTCTGTGATGATGGTTGAGTTGGGAGAATTTTTAAGATTGTTTATTTGTTGTTGAAGCTGATTAATTATTAGTTCTTTATTAGATAATTCTTGTTGGATTAGGTGGTCTATTTGTTGTTGAAGTTGATTAATTATTAATTCTTTATCAAATAATTTTTGTTCGGTTAATTGTAGTTTTTCAGTTAAGTTTGAAGTGTGAGATCGCTCTTCTTCTAATTCCTGTTGTAGTTGATTAATTTCCGTTTGATATTGATTTAATTTTTGTTGAGTAATTTCAAATTTTTGTTTAAATGATTCTTTTTTCGGTTCTAGAGAAGTATTTAACGTTAATTTTTTAGAAAAACTCTTCATCAAATCCAATGAGTTAAATATCTTATTGAGTTGTTCACTAAACCGAAATTTTAAATCTTCAATATTGTTATAAGTTGTATAAAAATGACCTAGTTGATCAAGCTTTGTCTTGAAATTAAGTAAAGTATTAATCTCAGGAGTAATACGACTTAGGTTAATTGGCGAGTCTTTAAAATAAGTATAAATTAGAGGCGTATTATTTTGTTTGAATGTCCCAAAAGCTGTGTCAAATTCCTCTTCGGTATATTGACCTACTTTAGTAGCAAAGAGACTAATAAATAAATCGCATTCCCTAATTGCGTTATTATATTCATCTTGTAGTCTCGTTGCAGACATAGCATCAATAAAATCCTCCCAGATTATCAATTCTAGAAATATTCCTTTTTGAATATATTCTTTATTTTTTCGGTTAATAAAAATTTCAAATTGTTCTCTATCTTCTTTTAATTCCGATGAAGAAGCTAGAAATATTTGAATAATCTTAATTTCCATATCTTCTCCCTAATATTAGTACAAAACTCTGTAGGGTGGGCATTGCCCACCTTACAATAATGTCATAATCTGTCTTTGTTTTGCTACAGATACAAACATCCATCAGACATGATTAACCTTAAGAATCTGTCTTTTTAGTGGTACTTGTCTTACTCTTAGTCGTCCGTTTGGTCGTCGTTTTCTTAGTCTTACTGGTGGTTTTACGGGTGGTTTTCTTCTTCGTTGAAGCCTTCGCTGCTAACAATTCTAACGCCTTTTCTAAGGTAATACTTTCAACGGTTTCTCCTTCCGGTAAACCAGCATTAACCTTACCATGTTTAACATAAACCCCATAGGGACCCTCGTAAACATTAACCGCTTCTTGATCGTCAGGATGAACCCCTAACTCTTTTAAGGGTTTCTTGGTTCGACCCCCACCCCGTCCTTTTTTCGGTTGGGCCAACAATTCTAAGGCCCGTTCTAACGTAACGGTTAAAACATCATCTTCTTTTTTCAGCGATCGATAATCTTTCCCCTCTTT
>JASJDD010000283.1 GCA_030065735.1 Crocosphaera sp. | reverse complement strand
AATGGCAACATTGAGAATTTAAGTCGTCTCGTTGAGCAAGGAATTTCTAACAGCGATGTGGAAAGAATCCCCCACTACAATCTGTGATTTAGTGGGGGAGTATGTCAATCTGAGAAATGTTATCATGTTATACATTGTATAATTGTGTGAAGAAATTATTTAATCAAGAATATTGACTACTTATGCTACATTCCTATTAACTTGATTAATTAATAATTAACTCCACTAAGCGATCATTCTCTTCTTGAATAGGTCTAGCATTCATGGGATATAAGTTCATAAATTGCTCAATTTGTTGACTTGATGCTTCTAAGGGTTCTTTGATAACATTCCAGATAACATTCTCACTACAAGGCGGTGTAGTTAATGATCCTTGATAATGAAAATAAGTAGGGTTATCCGCTATAAAATTAGTAGCATTAATCGTCTTTTCTTTAACTTCTTGTATTCCTTCTGTTTCTGATAAGTTTTCCCAAATTTTTGCTAGGGTTGCGTTAGCTTTCTCTTCCTCAATAAAAACTCCAATAACCGCTAGTTTTCCTGCTTCATTTTGATGGACTAAATGAAGTTCCATGTCACTTTTTTGACCGTTTAAAGTGTGTTCACTCGGTATATGAAAATGAAACTGTTTTAACTCATACTTTTGTCCATTAATTATGGCATAACTTCCTGGTTGGTAATCAACTTGTATGGTATAACCGTTGTTATTAATCACTAAAGGTGTTTCTTGATAATGAGTTTCAATTTTTCCCTCTTCTCTGATTAAGTTAGATGCAGTTAAATGAATAGGAGATTGAAATAACCCTGTTGAACAAGTTTCGTATTCAACACTTATTTCTCCCCATCGACTCGGACCATTTTCTCCGTCATAATCCCAACGACCAATTGTCCCATCTCCCCCTAAAACAAGGGAAGTGGTTGAAAAACTTAGTAATAAACCAAGCAAAATCCAACACACAAATTTTCTGCTTTTCATCATCAAGCTTTCCTTAATTTCTCTGTTACCTAAGTTCGATTTCGACGAGGAATTGAGTAGCTTATACCTCTTAATATAATTATATCAATCCGATTATTTTTGAAGATTAAAAAAGCTTGTAGTTTTCAGAAACACATTTTATTAATTTTGTCAACCCCCTGAAAATTATACCTAGACCTGTTTTTAGTACATTTGCTCAAACCTTAACCTAAACATAAGAAAAAATGAGTGACTAATCGCAAAGTGTTGACGAGATTATACTGGTTACAGACCCCATTTTTACAACAAAATATACTACGCCTAGATTTTCAGTCTCGACTATCATACCACAAAGGCGGAACCTCGTTGACTATTGAGAATAATTTTCACATTTTTCTTAAGGAAAATTTAATGTCGTATTTAAAGTTTTAAACTTATTCAACACTATTAATAATTTAAACCTATGTCCAACGACGGAAGAAGGTATTTTCTTCCCAAACCGTTGCGGTTAAGGTTTCTATCTCAGACAGTTGTGACGGGTTGAGGGGTTGAAACTGAGACGCAACTTGGACATTGCCTTGTAACTGTTGTACCGATTCAGCAGCAATGATACAGCTATGAACACCCCCTAAAGAGAGAACATAACCCATTGCTTGATTCATACTCGATAATGCTTCAGGTTTTAATAATCGTCCATAAGCAGGGACTTTCATAGCAATAACACCGACATTCTTTTCTTTAGCCACTGGTAACACCGTTTTACTAAAGGGACGAGGGTGATGAACATCGGCAGCATTCAAAGCAACTAACGTCATATCGAAAGGATAGCGTTGTAAGGCGTTAGCAATAACATCTGGTTCATGATGACCCGTAATACCAGAAAAACGGATTATTTTTTGCGCTTTTGCCTCTTCAATGGCTTTTGCTGCCCCATTTTTGCCAAAAATCCTCTCTAAATCTTCCTCAAAAGAAACATGATGTAACTGCCAAAAGTCAATATAGTCTGTTTGTAGTCGTTGTAAAGATTGTTCTAACTCCCTCCATGCGCCGTCGTAGTCTCGTTTATCGGTTTTGGTAGCGATGAAAACTTGGGAACGATAAGACGGTAACACCTTGCCTAAATAGTCTTCACTCGGTCCATAACTGGCCGCCGTATCAAAGTAACGGATTCCCAGTTGTAAAGCTGCTTCAATCAATGCGATCGCTTCTTTTTCCTGTCCGTATTTAGATAAAGGGGTTTGTCCTGCCCCTCCTAAACCTAAGATGGGGAGAGACACCCCAGTATTGCCTAAGATTCGTTCTGGTAAAGGTTCAATAGGGGAAAATGTAACTTCTTCAATAGTTTGGGATTGATTGATGTTTTGACAAGCCATAGTCCCCAATAGACTCATTCCTGCTAATAGAAAGTTACGACGGGTTTTAAAAGAAATCATCGAAAAATTGGGTAGAAACCCCCTCCTTGTAGGACGGCTTTACAATTAAAGTGTTTCGCTATATATTTAATATATAGGGAAATACCTCGAACTATGTACGCCACTCAAAAGAATCAACTTAGACGACTCAAGCAGCAGGAATTTAACGCCTTGAGTGCCTTGTGCCGTTTGAGTAAAAATCTTTTTAACGTGGCACTGTACGAATGTAGGCAATATTTCTTTGCCGAAAGAAAACGCTTGACCTACGAGTCTAACTACCATATCTGCAAATCTAACGAGAACTATCGAATGCTTAACACCGATATCGCTCAACAGACAATGAAGGTGGTAGATAGAAGTATGCGGTCTTTCTTGGGTTTGCTTAAAGCCATTAGTATAGGAAGATGTGACCAAAAACCACAACTTCCTAAATACTTGCCAAAAGATGGATATTTCCCTCTGATTATTCCGAGAATAAAAGTTAAGGATGGGGTATTTAAGATTCCCATGTCTCAACAATTTAAAAAGGAATATGGTGCGGTTAAAATTCAACTCCCAGAAAGACTTAAAGATAAAAATATTAAGGAGGTACGAATACATCCAAAATATTCGGCTCGATGGTTTGAGATTGAGTATATTTATGAGGATGAAAAAGTAGAGACATCTGTTGACTCTGAAAAAGCTATTGCTATTGATTTGGGCGTAGATAATCTGGCGGCTTGTTTTGATACTGAAGGGCATCAATTTTTGATTGATGGCAAACGACTTAAAAGCATCAATCAGTGGTATAACAAGTGTAATGCAGAACTTCAATCCTCGAAAGATAAAAAGTGGTGCGACCTCGGCGATTCGCAATCCCCTAGAGGAAGCGCACCAAGAGAAGGTATTAAAGGCTTCACCAATCAACAGGCTAGACTTTACCAATGGCGAAATGATCGTGTTCGAGACTATTTGAATAAAACGGCTCGAATAATCATCAACCATTGTTTGACTTATCAAATTGGCAAGCTTGTAGTTGGGTATAATCCAGGGATTAAACAAGAGATTAATCTTGGACGTTCCAATAACCAAAACTTTGTTCAAATTCCTTTCTGGCAACTTAGACAAAAGCTTAAAGCTTTGTGTTCCCGATACGGAATTGAATATTGTGAACAAGAGGAATCTTACTCGTCTAAAGCTAGTTTTTACGATCAAGATAAGATCCCTGTTTACAATGCCGACAACCCCAGCCAACATAAGTTTTCTGGTAAAAGAATTAAACGGGGTTTGTATCGGACAAAAGGCAAACATTTGGTTTCGAGCGATATTAATGGAAGTGCGAACATCTTGGTAAAAAGTAAGCACAGACTCAATTTTGAGCGAGTGTCTAGTGGGTTTTTGGCTAACCCTTTAAGGATTTTTGTCTCTTAAGAATCCACTCGCCATAAGGGCAGTGGAGTGTCAAAGTGATGTTTATAGAATTAAAGCTACTTAAATTTACTATAATGGAGTCGTGAGAGAATTGCGCTTGAGGGGGGAAATATTGATGTTTCTTTTTGTGAAATCTAGCATTAGTTTCTTTCGTCGTGTTCAATGGTGGTAACGATGAGCAGAGGAAAGTACATGAATATGGACAAGAACACAAAAGCGGGTGTAGCAGGTGCTGCAATAGGTGTTTTTGTAATTAGCTTCATAACACTAAAAAATGCTACTGGAATAGATGCGACTAAGACCACTGAAATAGATCAGACTAAGACTACTGAAATAGATCAGACTAAGACTACTGAAATGGATCAGACTAAGACTACTAAAACAGATAAGACTAAGACTACTAAAACAGATACTACTACTACTGAGTGGTGGGTCCTTGTGGTTCAGGCATCCGGAATTACTTTAGTAGGATTAGGTGTAGGTTTTGGGGCAGCTTATCTAGCGCAAGAATTAGACGAAAGAAGAAAAGAGGAATTGAAGTTCCGAAAATATGAACTCGCGTCCCAAACCAACAACAAGAGAATAAAAATGCTTTGTTCCAATGAAAATACAAAATCCGATGAAAATACAAAATCCGATCAAAATATAAAATCTGAATTACTGTCAATGATCAAGGGTCATTTAAACAAAGAAATGGAGCTTCTTGAGCTCAATTCTACTACTGATGATAAAGGTGCACTATCTATTGAGGGGTTAACAGAAAATGTAGAACTACTTTGGAAGAAGCAGAGGACAAAGTTGGAGGAGAACAACAATGACTTTAACAAGATAGATGAGGTTAGGGCTGTTCTAAAAATAGGCGAGAGCAAGTCAGATAAACCTGAAAATCTTAGTAGTAAATAAGGGTCTGGGAATAATGCTGATTCAACAGAGCAAGAAAATAACACAAATACATAATTAACTTGTTATCAAGAAAGATTATTTATAATAAAAGAAATATCTTTAATTGCTTATACGTATGACCAACTCGGTTAACCCTGCTACTGGAAACCTTTGGGACTTGGACTGGTATCGGCCCCAACATCAGCAAGATAGTGATACTTTAGAACAACTGGGATTTATTCCAGGCTTAAAAGAAATACTCATGTTACGTCAAGTGCATGGCTTAGAACATGGGACGGTTTGGGTACTCAGCGAAACCCGAAAAGGGTTACAAGATAATGAAAATTTAGGAGGCTTATCCACTCCTAATGGTTTCTATCTCTATGGAGACGTTAACCATTTAGATTTACAAAACGCTGTTAGCAAAGCCTTACAACGGTTTCGCGCCGGGGTTTGGAATTTAGCTGTACATCCCCGTTGCGGTACCAATATGTCCGTTAATATGCTGCTAACCACCGGCTTTGTCTTAGGGACTCATTTTTTATTGCCCAAAGGACCCATAGAACAACTGTTAGGCTTACTATTGGCCACCTCCACCGCATCACAACTGTCCCCCGACTTAGGTATCTTGGCTCAAAAATATGTTACCACCGCCATTCCCTTCAATTTAGAACTGGTACAAATTGCCCGAACCCGTGATTTTTCAGGCCATCCAGCCTATTTTGTTGAAGTGGCTTGGCGAGATTCGCAATAAAACTTAAACTTTTGCAGTAGCAAGGTGTTGCGATCCAATAGTAGGCTTTTATAGATAAGGATTTTTTCCTTCCCTTTGAATATCCATTTATTAAGGACAATACCTATGGTCAAGCGTGGAGACAAAGTTAGAATCAAACGTAAAGAGTCTTACTGGTACAACGACATCGGTACCGTTGC
>JASJDD010000282.1 GCA_030065735.1 Crocosphaera sp. | reverse complement strand
TTTAACAATTTTCCCACTACGGCGATTTATAGTCGGGAACAGTTCCAGCCCGACTCTTTTAAGGTTGATAGCAGCAGAAATGTCTCTATCAACCCAGATTTGTTCGACTTCATCCCAATATTTTCTGATACCACAATCAGTAAACACAAACTCATCACGATAAGGCAAGAGTTGAGATGTGTAGGCAGGATTAACTTTTTTGACCACAGCACCAGCTTTTTCGGCTATGTAACTGAAAGTATCAAAAAACTGCCCAAAAGAAGCATCAGACCAAGACTTATTTAAGCCTCGACTAGCACTTTGACCATTAGGGAGATAATTCCCCTGATGGTCTTTTTTTATCTTATTTCGTTTCCTTAATCCTCGTAAATTAAGGTTTTCTACAAAGAATACTTTTTTTTCACTACGAACTAGGGCATGAGCAATTTTATAAGCATGATCTTTTCTGGATCTAGCTATTTGTTGATGTTTTTTTGCCTCCTTTTTAGCCAATTTTCTTCTAGATTTAGCTCCCTTTTTCTTGGCATTTTTTCTTTGAGAAATTTTGGCTAATTTATTTTGATTGTTTCGATAGGATTTAACAGAAGGTAATTTATTCCCTTCTGAAGTCGCTAAGTAATCATCCTCGAAAAGTACCGCATCTATTCCCATAGAATTATCCCAAGTTGCAGTAATTTTATCAGGAGTCAATTTAGGGATAGAAGGATCGTCCAAACAGAGCGTACAGTACCAACCATCAGCTTTTCGTGTTATTAAAATATTTTTGAGGGAAAAACCTTGTGGTAAAGGACGATGCAATTTGACTTTTAACCAACCTCCTAGCTTTGAAATAGAGAGATAAAGCCAATTCTTTTCTATTCTTTTAATCTTAATAGCTTGAGATTCTATTCTGAGGGTACGATAACGATTTTTAAAGCGTGGTTTTCCACTTCTACTACCATTAATGTCACCCTTAATATATCGGTTAAAAGCTAATTCAACACGCTTAGAAACATCCTGTAAAGTTTGAGACGGAACAATAGAAAAGTCAAGTAATTCCCCCGAATGCTTTACTATCGTTAAGTCTTTTTTCTTCTCAGGCAACAGTTTCTTTTGAGAATAAAAAGTGGGTTTATCTCTTAGTTCCAGGGGAGGTAAAGTACAAGAAATATAACAAAAATCACCGCTAGGGATAACATAGTTGGTGCGATTACTATCCCACCAACGAAAACGATCCCCAATTTGCCAATTGTACCAATATTGACAAACCCTCAGCCAGCTATTTAACTGGCTTTTTTGGGGTGTCTCTGGATAACATCGGTACTGGTAATTGAGGATCATTATTGTTTATATAGTTCTTACTTCATAGCTTCTTGTGGTGGTGTCACTATTTCTACTCTTAAGAAATATATTGAAAATCAAACTCGTCCAGAATCATAATCTCGGACGGCCATTCATGAGGGGCTTTTAAAGGGGCGAATCGCATTCGCCCCTTTAAAAGCCCCGTCCCACGCTGATTTGTGGTCGTTTTTTGGGAAAATACAGCGTGGGGCTTCTTGCCGAAGAAGCTAAATTCTTAATTCTACATTTGGCTTCGTCACCTCTCCTTTAAAGGTGAAACCAAAGAATAAGCAGCGTCCACCGCTTGCCAGAATGAGTCAGGAAAATCAGTTATTTTCGATGACATTCCCTGTGCTTCGATGGGTTCTAAAAAAGGGGCTATTAAAGTGCGAGCATAACTGCCATAGGCAATGCCTGAAATGGCAGGTTTGAGGGATAATTGAGGCTGTAATAAACCCAATTCTTTTAATTTGGGGACCGTATGATGGTTCGTTCCTCCTGCGAGTTGAACCCATCCAGGTAAACCCGATGCTAAAACTTTCTGTCCCAGTCGAATGGCTGCATGGGTGGTTCCTTTGCCAATATCTCCACTCATGGGACGACCATCGGTTTGCCAGATTAATTCACAGGGTAAGGGTGAAATGATCTCATAGAGTGTTTGTAAATAATTAATCAATCCTTCCCCGTCAGGACAGCTAATGGCCAGCAGTTTTAGGTGTTTAACCCCAGGAGATAATTGTTGCCATAGTTGCTTAAATTGTTTTTCTCGTCCCACTTGGGTATGAATTTCGATCGCATCTACAGGGTTATTTTGGATCAACGGTAAAATTGTGTCTGGGGTCATTGTCTGCGATCGCGTCTCGATTAAATTTAGAGGACACACAGGAAGACAACGACCACATCCGTAACATCGCTGTTCTATAATCCCCGATCCATTAATTGCTTCTGCTGGACAGATGGACTCACAAGGACGTAAACAATCAGAAGGACATAAGGTTTCATCAAAATAAGCTTTACGAAAGTGGGGATCTTCTCCATCATTTAAACTCACCATTAACCAGGGTTGATTTATCTGGGGATATCCTTTGTTTTTGGCTATTTCTGCCCACTTAATGCCTCGGTTTATCCCTTCGGTGGCCGCATTAATCACCGCAGGATCAGCCGCTACATCGATACAGTCAGCACCGACTAAGGTGTAAATTAGGGACAAACTGCGAATGGCTGACAAATCTTGGAAACTTGCGCCACAAATGAGTTTGAACCATTGTCCTGTTTTTAGGGACTCTAAAGGAGATAGTCGATCATTCACTCTTCTATGCTAATCATTTTTACTATGGATTGTGAGACTTTTTAGTCGGTTTAAGAACCTCAAAAATTCAACTACTTTATAATACACTATAATACTATTATATTTCAAAAAAGAGGAAGAATCAATGATGACACAAGGATTGTTATGGTTTGAGACGTAAATTAATTAAAATTAATCAAACCCTTATTTAAGTCATGCTAACGTAAAGGAAATTAATGATACGGAGACGAATTTATGGAACCTATTTCTCTAATTCTTTCCGCATTAGTTGCTGGTGCAGCTAAAACGGCTGATAATGTTACCCAAGATATTTACAAGGGTTTGAAAGCTTTGATCAAGCAAAAGTTTGAAAATCAGGGTAAATCAGATTCAGTGATGATTCTGGATAAGTACGAAGAAAAACCGAAAAAGACAAAACCCCTTTTAGAAGATGAATTAACTGAAGTTGGGGCTGATAAAGAGGAAGAAATTATTGAATTAGCTGCAAAATTACTTGAACAATTAAACTCTAAACAAGCAACAGAAGCTAAGGTTAATATTTCAATTTCTGGGGGAACCGTTCAAGGGTTAACGCAACAAAATACTGGAACGATTAATCAGAATTTTAATTAGTCTGGAGAGTTAAAATATGACTAATGATAATTCTAGCAATCGTGCCGAAATTTTTGGTGGTAAGGTTCAAGGATTTATCCAAGAAAATAACGGAACTGTCAATCAATATATCATTTCTCAACTCTCTGAATTTCTGAGTGATCAAACCACTCAATCAGAACAAAACTTAAATAGAGATCAATGTCTTCAGCGAAGTGTTTTACTAACTAAAGTTAAACAATTTTGGGTTAAAGATGTTTTAGAAAAATCCTTGTATGCTGAAGCAATGAAACTGTTTCTAGAAGAGCGTTCAAACTTAGTAGAACATTCATCATTTAATGGGTTTGAAGAAATAGTAAAAGACTCTAAAGAAGCAGAAAAATCTATAGTTGATGATGCAACAGAATTCTTTGAGCAATTAGGAGATGGACGAACTTTATTGATTTTAGGGGAACCAGGTTCAGGGAAAACCATAACACTTCTTAGATTAGCACAGCAATTAATTGAACGTGCTGAAGAAAATGTCAGTAAATTAATTCCAGTCGTATTTAATTTATCTTCTTGGGAAGGTAAACAGCAAAAAATTGCTGATTGGTTAGTGGAAGAACTTTGGAGTAAATATCAAGTTGCTAAAGTTATTAGCGAAGACTGGGTTACAAACCAACAACTAATACTATTATTAGATGGTCTAGATGAAGTCAAAAAAGAACGTCAAGAAGACTGTGTAAAAGCGATTAATAAATTTATTCAAGATCACGGACAAACGGAAATAGTTGTGTGTAGTCGCATCCAAGAATATGAAGCTATTTCCACGAATTTAAAATTACGAGGAGCTATTTTTATTCATGCTTTAACCCCTGAACAAATTAACCAATATTTAGATCAAGTGGGTCAACCAATGGAAGCAGTCAAAACATTACTAAAAGAAGATATTGTCTTACAAGAATTAGCAAAATCACCCTTAACCTTGAGTGTGATGACCTTAGCTTATGGAGGTAAAAAAGTTGAGAAACTATCTGAAATTAGTTCATTAGAAGAACAACGTAAACATCTTTTTGATGCTTATATTCAACGGATGTTTAGTCAGGAAAAAGTTGGTAAACCTAAAGACTATAAAACGCCCTATTCTAAGCAAAAAACTAAATGGTGGTTAACTTGGTTGGCAAAAAAAATGACTAAGGAATCACAAACTGTATTTTTGATTGAAAATTTACAACCTGAATGGTTAAAAAATAACTCACAAAAATTACTTTATGTCTTTGCTGTTCCAGGATTTATTTTTTTAAGTTTCGATTTTTTCAATTATTTTATTTCTTTACCAATGTTAAGAAGTTATTATGCTGAATTAGAAGCAAATAGACAATTTTCTTCTGGTTTCTCTGATTCAGTAACAAGCTCACATTTTTTATCTTCAATAATAATTTCTTCTTATTCTATTTACGTTTTTATAATGGCATGGAAATTAATACTAAACAAAAAATTTTTTCTATGTATATGGTTTAAGAAAATAGCTAAAATTAAGTTTATTGGTAAAAGTTTTTTAAGTAAACGTCTTGCTCCTTTAGGAGATTTTTTGAAACTATTTTATAAACTTCTGCTATTCAACTATGTAGATCCCAAAATTCAACCTATCGAATCTATTAATTGGTCATTAGGTAGTGCAGCGACTACTTTTAAAAAAAATTTGATAGCATTACAAATTTTCGGAGCAATTTTCGGAATAATTTTTTCAATAGTTTTTATGGGAATTATAGCAATAGGTACAATTGTGATAGAACTCATAAATGTATATGCTGATCCATTCAATACAATAGAGCCTCTTACTATTGTGTTTATGATACTTAGTTTTATAATCGCTGGATTTTTTACCGCTTTATATTTTGCTTCAATTTTTTCTTTAATGTTCTTAATAATACTTGGACCTATAGTATTCGTATTAGGTGGAGTTCAAATTACAACTTCTACTGAACAAACACTATTCCCGAATCAAGGAATTTGGCAATCGCTCAAAAATATTTTTGTTCTGAGCATTCTAGGCATTTTTCTAGGAAGTGTTTACGCTATTACTATCGGATTACCGTTTTTAATACCTATGGTAAACGAACTAAAGCCAACCTTCACTCTTACAGAATTGTTATTTCTAATATACATGATATTTAGTTCAGGAGTTATCCCTTTAGGACTTTTAGCAGGTGGAGCTTGTATTAAACATTTTATTTTGCGTATTATCTTATATTGTAATAACTATATTCCTTGGAATTATGCTTCTTTTTTAGATTATGCAAGCGATCGCATTTTTCTACGGAAAGTAGGAGGAAGTTATATTTTTGTTCATCG
>JASJDD010000281.1 GCA_030065735.1 Crocosphaera sp. | reverse complement strand
TTGGGACAAGACTTGGGGGGCAAGGAGGGCAAGTGGACAAGGCAGTAAAAAGCCGATGCTTTCGTCAAAAAATCTACCTTATCTGCCTGTCGCCCCCCTCTACCAAGTCTGATCTTTACCCGAATCTTAAAAACCTACCCTTGTGAGCCGTCCCTTGCTCAAGAAAGCTTGTCTCAACAGACAATTTTCCGCGGGCCGAGCAGTATTGCGGGGTAGGCCTTGCGACATTAAGTTGGGTATGATAAACCCAGGCATTTTGATAACACCTGGGTATTTTAGTTAAGTTGATCGATACAATTACATTAGAATTGTCATTAATCAAGATATCCCATCAATGAAAGAGGATCATCGATCTCATTAGAAGCAACAGGACGGTTTCCCATGACGGTGTAAGTTTCACTCACTTGTAAATGACTGACCATGATGGGTCGTTGTCCAGAGATAGTTAAAGTGCTTGAGACTTCCATCTCGCCGGCAACAATGGGACGAGCAGCCCCAACGGACTTATAGGTACTCACTACTTTTAGGTGACTGGCTTCTACTGGACGGTTTCCAGGAAGCAAGCCAGGTTCGGTAATTAGTTGAATACCTTGAGCCGTTGTAGTAGCCTGATCTTTTACTGATAAGGCACTGCTTTGCTTTTCTTCGGTAGCAGTAGAACGAGAACTGCGGGTAGTGGTTTTGCTAGTAGTTGTGGTCTTTTGAGTTTCTGAGGTTTGAGTGCCGTTAGTTTCGGTTTTTTGGGCAGTCATCATTATTTATCTCCTGAATATTATTATCCTAAGCTTAGGGGATCAAGCATACCGAAGACAATTCAAGGGTAAAATTGAGAACAGGGAAGAAACTTGTCTCAACTGAGTAATCTTCAATATATACCATGAATAGGGACAAAACCTATCTGGTCTTAGTGTATGATGTTTTCTCTTTAACTACCACCAATTCAAGAGGACAACAGCCCTTATTGTTTTGGATTATCATACACTGCGATGTTCGATAATTGTTTGGTAAACGGTAGCAGCAGTAGTAGGGGTACGCTTTAAATCGGGATCTTTATCTAGTTCAATGTGATAAAGTCCAAAGTCACTATTTGAGTCAAAAGGCAATCCCCATTCCCGGTTGGACGTTACACTCCAACAAATGTAACCGGTTACATTGACTCCATCTTTGACGGCACGCTGAACCTGTTGAATATGTTGACGGAGATAAGTGAAACGGTCTATGCCGTCAGCTTGATCAACACAACCATTTTCAATAACCATAATCTCCTTATCGGGAAACAGACGACTGTGAAACTTGAGCATATAGTAGAAGACTTGGGGCCAAACTGGTGCTTCTCCATATCGTCCTACGGCAGCATTCATCAGCTTTTTTATGCTAATAATCCGTAAATTATTAATGCCCCAATAATAGTCAAGACCGACAAAATCTAATTGACCGATACATTCTGGAGGGCAGAGAAAACTTGGTAATTTACCAGCCATTCCCAGATACCACCAATTGCTAGTTAGAGATGTGGAGAAAATACTAAAAAGCTCTAGCCAAGGGTCTAAGAACCTTACCAGCGATCGCAGTAAAGCTATACGTTTTTTAGTATTCGTCGGTTTAAATACTACTTTGGTAGGATCGTTGAAAATTTGTTGAGCGATAGCCCTTGCTAAGTCGATTTCTAGTCCGCTATATTCCCCCGTCTGAGGGTCGCGGTAGCTAAAGCCGGGTACGTTATCTTTGACTGCGACAATTAAATACCCGCGGTCTTGAATCCGCCGTAGTAGAGTTTTGGGTGAGGCTAAAGGTAAAGCTTTAGTGACTGGTTGAGAAGTTACAGATTCATGAGAGTTACTTTTAGTAATATGAGCCAGAGTTGAGCGCCTTCCTTTTCGAGGTGGTTGGGGAATATCCTGATCTTGGTTAGGAAAGCTACGCTGTAGACATTGTTGCCACTCCCCTAATTTTTTAAACCGTTTAATCGCAATATCTACTGCATTCAGTAATTCTCGATTCCCTTTCGCCACCGCAGCCCCATAAGGTTCTTCTGTAAGTTTATCTCCTACTAACCGATATTGTTCCCGATGCTGGGCAATAATGCCTTGAAGAATAATATCATCAGCAAGAATAGCAGCAGCTTGCTCAAAGTCAATTACTCTTAGAACCTCTTCATAGTCAGCAACGATTAGGGGATTAGTTTGAGGTAAAAGTTTGCCAATAGTAGATGCAGCCGTTGAACTTTTGACTACCGCTACAGTCTGATTAACGAGATCGTCTAGTTGTTGAATGGGACTATTCCTTTTGACGAGAACTGTTTGACCAGCGAGATAATAAGCTTCTGAAAAAGCCAATCGATCTTGTCTTTCCTCGTTGACAGTCAAGTTAGCCAAAACGACATCTACTTGTCCCTGTTCTAAAAGTGAGCGCTCAACATAAATTTTTCCTTGAGCAATGAAATCTTCTCGACGACGCAAATTGGTCACCTTGCGATCAATAAACCATTGTAACCACCTCGGTAGTCCCAGTAGCATGGGATTGGTTCCTACTTTAGCCTCTGGATAAATATGCTTGATTTCAGTACGAGCCTTGGTATGAGCAACAAACAGGTTGTGCATTAGTTGGCCGACTGCTTCCATTTGCTCCCCAAAGGTTGCGCCTCTAGGTAGGCCTGGTGGTATAAAATACTCTCTTTCCCACCAAGGTTTTACATAACCGTAGATTAACTGATTTGGTTCGTTAAAGGTAATCCAATAATCCACTAAATCTCCCAGTTGCTGAGCAGTTTCGCGAGCATAATTAGCAAAAATGGAGGGAAAGTCCTCTGCGATCATACCGCCTCGCCTTTCTACATGGATTGGCCAAGTAAAATGATGCAGAGTAACTACCGATTTCATCCCTGCTGCTCGAATTTGCTCCAGCAGTTGAATATAGTGATCGAACGCTTCGTTATTAAAGTTACCAGGATGAGGTTCGACCCGCGACCAAGCGATAGAAAGACGAAAAGCCTTGCAACCTAACTTTTTAGCTAGGGTAATATCTTCAGGGTAACGATTCCAGAAATCGGTTGCCCTGCCACGTAAAGTTTGATCGCGAAGACGTTCCCAGACATCGCGGATATCCTCGAAATCTTGTTCGTAGGCTTCACATTGGTGATCGGCTGTATTAACACCAAACATGAAAGATTCAGGTAGGGGTGAAAAACGATTTTTTGACATTGGACTTTGGGCTGCATTCAGAATTTTCAATTGACTACTAATTACCTTTTTCTAACTCCTCTAATATCACGGGAAAAACATTACGGGACGCATTTTTGCCGATGAAGCAGTCCATTATGTGACATACCCACAAACTCCGCTAAGCTTCGTTTGGGGCTTCCTCTTTCAATAGCCGAAGCCTCTGCAAGACAAGCCTTGCTTTGGTCTTACTCAGCCTCCGCAGGTTTTACTCACAAAAGTGGTACTAACTGGCGTACAGCTTTCACTGCACCGAGGCAGACTCCCTGTGTCCCAAGGAGTAAGTATTGATTTGGTTTTGTCTCCCATCCATAGCCTCTTACTAACTGGACTAGAGGGATTTGGGGCAATTCCCTTGCAGAATTGGAGGTGTCTAGCCTTTATACAACGGAGAGTTCGCCCACCTCGGCTACATCTCTTCATCTCCGCTTTGTCTTAATGAAAATTTTACCTGCAAAATTTCACTTTGTCCAGTAAGTGCTGCCCTGACTTTCATCCCTCGATTTTCGTCCCTCAATCGGGGATTTCTCGCCAGGATAGGTTAAATACTTCACCATGAGAATCAACGACTCCTTCATCCTGATTACGTCCCATCGGACAACCACCCAGAGGATGAGCCGCAATAGTTCGTTTCAGATACCAGATAGGATTATCGATATATTTCGCTCCTATTTCCAGTACACAAACTTTCAAACCAGCTTCTGCTAGTCGATAAGCCATGACAGAACCACCAAAACCAGAACCAATTACTACAGCATCATAGTGATTTTCTATCATTTTATCTCAGTTTATTTTATTTATTTATTTAGTTTTATTTCTTTATTATCATAGGGTGGGCATTGCCCACCCTACGGCTTAACGATGGGCGCTAAACATCATTTCACGGGGAAACGTGGTAGGATTACCATTACTTTCTAACCGTCGACGTAGCTGTTGTAATTTAGCTTCCTGTTGGGGTAAATTATCTACTAATTGATAGGGTAAAATTCCTTGTTCCATGGAAAAACTAGCTAACGTCCCGGCCGCAGCACCCACAGACCATTCAAACCCATGCACCCGATAAGCAGCAGCAGCAATGTGACTGGTGGCAATACTCTTCCCTGAGACAATCAAATTATCTACTTTTTGGGGAATCAACGCTCTTAAGGGTATTTGCGCTGGATGGGCCCCACCATGAGCAACACGAACCTCTCTGCGTTCACGGTTTCCTGCTTTTTCTGGAGGCGATAAGGCCATACAAGGATGAAAATCGATCATATACTGGGCGACTCCCACCGAGTCAGGATATACTGTTGCATGGGTGCGTCGTGTGACCATATAGGAAGGGCGATCATTCGCAGTGACAAATTTTGATTCTAAGTTAGCAATGGTTGACCACACCAACTGATACATGGGACGAGGTAAGGAGGTACGATAAAAATCATGCCAATAATCTTTAGTGGAAATATCGATCTCGTTAATAGCAAACCCTTCGGGATGGTCGTAAGAGGGTCTACCAATAATACGTCTTCCCTCCCGAATATAAGGGTATTTCGATAACCCGTGACTGGTTCCCATGGGAGAGTCTAATCCTTGTAAGAAACGATGATTCGGACTGGGCCGTTTGATTCCATATCCTAAACGAGAGTCTGTCACTCCTGCAACTAACCAATGGTAAAACCCTCGGGAAATTTCTTCCCCTTTGCGTAGAGTTTCGGTGCGAAGTCCCCCTTTCCATCCACCGGGTTGAAGTTGTCCGGTTTGTTGCAGTTGTTTACGGGTATAAACCAGGTTATCTCGAGAGGTTCCGGGCCGGTAATCATTCCCCCATAACCAATTTTGCATGGAAATATCCCCAGGTTGGGGTTGATGAACCTTCATGGGGCCAACTCTGACTAATTTTCCTGGTTGGGGACTCCATATCCGTCGATAAGTAAACACTAAATCAAAATAGGCCAAACGGCGATCGCTGTCATAACCGTAGTAGGGTTCGTACTGCTCATAAAACGACGGTTTAATCTGGGTTTGAGGGGTTGCTGTCCGTTCCATTGCGAAAGGATAGGTAAACCCTTGCACACAGTAAGGATCGCCTTTTTCCGTGGGAGAAGAGGGGTTAAGATGGTCACGGGGGTCCAGTCCTAAACGGTAGGGAACGTCCGCTAAAGCGATGATTTCCCCTGTTTCTGTGGCTTCGATGACAAACCAATCAGTGGGATTTCCTTTTTTAGATTTGGACTGAAAGCGAATAATTTTCTTATTAAACCGTTGAGAATTTTCGTAGCTATAAGCGTCTTCAATGGTTTTAGAAAGGGGTTCTTTATTGAGGTGAGA
>JASJDD010000280.1 GCA_030065735.1 Crocosphaera sp. | reverse complement strand
CTATTTATATCAGGCTGCGATCGCCTTCTTTGACAAATCTTCTTAAACCTTACAAATCTTAATGTCACATCGACTAATACCATGTATAGCTAGTTTTGTCAAATTTACTTTTTGATGCGTTAATTTTCTTTATATTTTTTTGTTATCAAGGTAAGTTTACTTATCAATTTTTCCTGACATTTTTGCAGTACATTGACGCTTTTATGGGACTTGTAAGCTTATTTTGTTAAAAAGCACATAAAACACCATTATGATTTTCGTTTTTTATCATAACACAGACTTGTAAAGGCTTCATTTCGTCATTTTTATGATAAAAATTCTCAATAAAATTTAACATTTTATTAATTATCAAGGAATGTAAACTATAAATTTTAAAATAAATTTAGATTATAAATAAATTTTACTTATCAATTAGTGAAAATTTTAGCCACTTGCTGTACTTAAGGAGGGTAAGAAACTGACAAGAGAGGGAAAGATAATGATTAACATTAACACTAGAAGTTGTAGCAAAATAAAAGGAATAGCACCGCGATAAATTTCTTCTGTTTTTAGCTCTGGTGGGGCTACTCCTCTGAGGTAAAACAGAGCAAACCCAAAGGGAGGAGTTAAGAAAGATGTTTGTAAATTAGCAGCTAAAATAACACCGTACCACATCAAATCTATACCTAATGTTTCAGCAACTGGTTTAAAAATCGGAATGACAATAAAGGCAATTTCAAAAAAGTCAATAAAAAATCCTAAGACGAACACAGTTAACATACTTACAGCCAAGAAACCATATTTTCCCCCTGGAAGTGTGGTTAAAATTTCTAACATGAAGTGATCCCCATTTACTCCCCGAAATACTAGACTAAAAGCAGTTGATCCAAAGAGGATAAAAATCACCATTGTACTAATACGTAACGTTGCATCGCAAACTTGTTTTAACGTTACCCAATTTAACTCCTTATTAAACCCAGCTAAAATGATGGTTCCTAAAGCACCTACTGCACCAGCTTCTGTGGGAGTAGCAATGCCAAAAAAAATACTTCCCAAGACTAATAAAATCAGTAATAACGGCGGAAGCATGGCTTGAGATACCTGTTTTATTAATGCTTTCTTGCTAATATTTCGTTCTTCTGGAGGTAAAGCTGGAGCTACATCTGGGCGAATTACAGAGACAATAATCACATGAATTGCGAAGACACTGGCCATCATTAATCCTGGAATAATTGAGCCAATAAATAAGCTACCCACAGGAATCCCCAATTGATCTGCTAATACTACCAAAACAATACTCGGAGGGATTAATTGTCCCAAAGTTCCTGATGCAACAATAGCTCCTGATGCCAATTCTTTGTTATAATTATAACGCAACATAATAGGCAAAGAAATTAAACCCATTGCCACCACAGTTGCTGCCACTACTCCTGTCGTTGCTGCTAATAATGCTCCTACAATAACCACTGCTAAAGCAAGTCCACCACGCAACTTACCAAATAAAATACCCATTGTTAATAGTAATTTTTCGGCAATACCTGTCTTTTCTAACATCGATCCCAAAAAGATAAAATAGGGAATGGCTAGAAGGGTATAATTTCCCATGATGCCAAAAATTCGACTAGGTAAAGCACTTAAAAAAACGGGGTCAAATGCTCCTAAAATAACCCCAATAAAGGCAAAAATAATAGAAACCCCACCTAAAGAAAAAGCAACAGGATAACCAAAAGAAAGTAAAATTAATGCCGTAATAAACATTAAAGGGCCTAACCAATCATACGTTAGGATCATGATGTTCCTCCTGCGGTATTAAGTGACCGGTAAATATAGCCCAATTTTTAACAGCTTCAGCTAATCCTTGAAAAATCAGTAAGATGTAACTAACAATAATCATGGACTTAATAGGATAACGGGGAAGTCCCCCAGGATCAGGAGACATTTCTAAAATCTTCCAAGAATTAATAATATTACCCCAAGAATAATAAATTATCATTAAACAAAAGGGGATTAAAAAGATAAAAACACCGATAAAATTTGCTAAAGCTTTTCGTTTTGGCGGCCAATCTTTATAGAAAAGATCCACTCTAACATGTTCATCATGTTTCAGAGTATAAGCAGCCCCTAAAAGAAAGACAAGATCAAACAAATACCATTGCACTTCAATTAAGGCATTAGAGGTTAAATTCTGTCCAATAAATCTGCCTACATATCGTCCCACTACATTCCAAACCCCTACCAAAATCATGAGGAGAACTAACCAATAAGTTAACCTTCCTATCCATTCGTTGATAGTATCGATAATTTTGGCAATATTAAGTAGTTTTTCCAAGGGGCGACCTCGATTTCAACTCATGAGTAATATAATATAGCAGCACAAGGGAAACCGTGACAAGTTTAGAATATTTTGATGGTTTTGATAACAATCTTATGGTCTTTTCAAATAGTTCACGCCAATGCTTCTGATAAATAGTCTGCGGTTGACTCAACTAAAGGAATTGTATTCTCGTATAACATTCGAGTCGGACCAATTAAGCCCACACTTCCCACAGGAATATTTCCTTGACAATAAGTAGCAGAAATTAAGCTACAGGGACGCATAGATTCTAAAGGATTTTCTGTGCCAATTTTCAGGGTAACTCGTCGATTTGATAATTCAGAGTCAGGAATCTCTAAAATTAAAGGTAACAGTTTATCTTGTTCTTCTTCGAGTAAATGTAGCAACATTTGAACTTGTTGTAACTGAGAAAATTCAGGTTGTCGTAATACTTCTGAGACACCATGAATCATCATTTGAGTGGAAATAGAAGATTTTAAATAACTCTTTAATTGCTTGAGTAAAATTTTCAAAAAATCTGCATAGTTGATGAATTCTTGATCTATTTTTTCCCAATCTAAATTGTTCAATTCCAATAAAGATTTACCTTTTAATTTACTGTTTAAAAAATTGGAAAGGATGTGTAATTCTTCCTCTAACCAATCTTGATCTTCTTCGTTGTCTCTGACTAAAGTAGCGGGAATATCGACTAAAATTGATTGAGTTTGATAACTATCCGTCACCACAAGTAACATTGCTTGTTTTGAGGAAACAGGTATTAGTTGAAGATGACGTAATTGATGAAGAGAGGTCTGGGGTAAAGTAATTAAAGCAATATAACCACTTAAGTTGGCTAAAATTTGGGTTGCTCTTTGTAAAGCTGTTTCAAAATTATAGGTTTTTTGTTTTAATTGTTGACTAAGATTTTGTTGAATTTGTTTAGCACTTTTTTGATTAGGAGTCATCAAATTATCGACATAAATCCGATAACCAAAATCAGAAGGTATACGACCGGCTGAGGTATGGGGTTGATATAAAAAACCTGCTTTTTCCAGTTTTCCTAAAGTGTTACGAATGGTCGCTGAACTAACACTAAAATCATATTCTGTCACCAAAGTTTTTGAGCCAACCGGTTCTGCTGTGGCAATATAATGTTGGACTGTAGCCCGTAAAATGTCTTGATGACGTTGATTTAATAAAGTGGTAACTTTCATAATGATCCCAGGAGTCAATCTAAGACTTGATAAAATGGTTGTTAATATTAAAGCAGTTTTTCGTCCTTAATATTGAGGCATATTAGCATCAACTCTGGCAGCATAAGCTGCAATACCTCCCGTTATATTTTTAACATTTGTAAAACCGTTGTTGAGTAACCAAAGACACATTTGTGCCGATCGCATTCCATGATGACACAGGACAAAAGTTTCTTTATGGGGATCAAAACGCTGAGAAATCTCTGAAGACCATTGTTCAAATTGACTGAGAGACAGCACTTCAAATCCTTCGATATAAGCGATCGCTACTTCTTCGGGTTCTCTTACATCGATTAATTGTAACTCATCAAGGTCTTGGGCTAACCGTTTAGCTAGTTTCTCGACGCTAATGACAGGAGGGGATTGAAATGAATTCATTAGGCTATTGAAAAGTGAGTAGATTTTAAGTACAGATTAACAGATTCTTAAAGAAATTTCTGTACTTGCTAATCAGAGAAAAGGGGAAAGAAAAGAGCTAAAACCGACTAATTTATGATCGCTTGGGCTAAAGATGTTAGTTTGCTGAGAATTTATGGGAATAATAACCCCGTAGTCTAAACCCTGGCCATATTGAGTGCAATCTGAAAAACCATGTCCTTTAATCCTATAGCAGTACAAAGAAAGATTATGACATTACTGTAAGGTGGGCAATGTCCACCCATACAAGGTTTTGCAATTTTATAAATGTCCTAACCATAATGCGTAATGCTATATCAAGTGCCTTGATGGCCACTCCAATCTACTCATACTGAATCCAATCCTAACTGATGCTTAATCTGTGACTCCAGAGGAGAAACCCCCATGAATAAAAACACTGATACTCCTATGACATCTCTCTCTGTCGACTCTCATCAGGACGTTCCTTGGTGGAATCGTTCTGTTATAGGGGAAGATAGTCTTGTAGAAGACTTACTGGGAAAGTTTAGTAAACCAGAAGTTTCAGAAAGTGCGCTATTTTTGCATAATCGGGAGATGACTGATCTACGAGTCTTTGCTAAAACTGCTGAAGCCATTGACAATGAAAAGTTTGGACAACAAGAGTTCTTAGTCTTTGTCAAAATGAAGTATCTACTGCGTCACGGAATTAATGAGTATCGAGGACTGTATGAGAGTTTACAACTGCTAAAAGTAGCCATCGAAGCTAAAGATTGTTTTATCTCTATTGACCAAGCCGAATTGCGCTATCGTGGTATAAAACAACAAGCGTTCTATAAGTTTGTAGAAAGTTTATTATCCGATCATGAAGATAAAGCAGCGTTCCGTGAACAAATTCAGATGAGATTAGCTGATATTCTCCCCCAAATTAAAACAGAAGAGGGAAAAACTGCGCTACAAAGCTACGCTAAATATCTCGATCAATTATCAGATAATGAATTAGGATTAAAATTATTGTCCCGTTTCAAAGCTTATCAACTGGGTGACTATTCTATTTTGCGGATTATCTCTGAGATGATTCAAAGTTTAGGAAAACGGGATTTATTAGACTTCAAAGGGTTAGTCTCGTTGGTGAGGGTAAATTATAGTGTCTTTGAAAAATTACAAGATATTATTGGACTTTCTCAAAGCCAAAGTACCCCTGAAACCTATGGGTTAATGATTCAGTATATTGCTTTATCCAATCGACATAGCATTTCTCATCTGAAGTTTGATGACTTAATGAAAGTGATGAAAAAATGGTATAAACCTTACCAAGCTGTCATTGGTATTCGTCAAGAACATCCCCCCAGTGACTATAAGCAACCCCAAGCGTTTAAAGCAGCTATCCCCGGAGTTGAAATTTACCAAAAGTATAAAAAATGGTTGACAGATAAGAAAAGCGGTATGGTGTTTATTGATTTTGGCGATGAACACTAAATTTGACAGACCTAAGTGTATTATTTTACAATCATAGATTGTGTGTCTGATTCCTGCTCGGATCAGGTTATGACATCGCTAAAAGCACAAAGCATAACCATCAATGGTTCAAACTTTGGGCTACCTGTACGGCAACTAAAC
>JASJDD010000279.1 GCA_030065735.1 Crocosphaera sp. | reverse complement strand
AACATCATCAAGAATAACCAGAATAACGATGCTTCGCCTTTATTTATTGGTTTCGCTAACCCCATCTAAATCACAGATTTTAGATGGGGACTGCGCGAAACGATTTTGTTCAACAGAAGAAGAAGATAACGTGGATGTATCCCAGAAACGTTAAAGATTATAGGCCCCTTCGGTTTCTGGACTTTCAACTTTAGGCAGTCCCATACTGTAGTTAAGGACACGACTTTTTAAATTGTAACTAATTTCCCCTTTTTGAAGAAGACTGCGGACAAAATGTTCTAAATCTGAGCCAATGCGACGTAAATTATAATCACTTAATTCTTCACCACTGGCAGATTCTACTAACTCATCAAATTTACGATAAACTTTCTGTAAAGCGTCTTCATTCCAGTTGAATTCGTTATCAGGATCAACATCTAACGTGAGCATATTATCACTTTCCACCAGTTCATTATTCTGAACTTCAGCCGTATAGATACGAATATGACGAGTTGTAGATTTGACAAACATAGTAAGCAAACAAAAATAGAGACTTATATTTTAGATGGTAATGGTTTCTCTGTTAAAGAGCAATTAAGCTATGTTGAATCCCCAGTTAACTCTTAATACAAACTCTTAACGAAGTCAGAAGTTCCTCACTGCGTTCCGGCGCTATCGCACAGAAGTTCCTCACTACGCTCCGGCGCTATCGCACAGAAGTTCCTCTATTCAAAGCACTGGTTAATGAATTAACATAAAGCTAATTATCATTATCATCAGCATCAACCCATAGGTACATTTATCCTATGGGTTATTTGTTTAGCCAGAAAGTGAACGACAAGGAAGACACTATTATGACTGATTCGATTCGTATTTTAATGTGCGCCCCAGACCACTATGACGTAGATTATGTCATAAATCCTTGGATGGAAGGGAATATACATAAATCAGCCCGCGATCGCTCTGTAGAACAATGGAACCAACTGTATCACGCTATCAAAGAACGGGCGATCGTTGAATTAGTCGAACCCCAAAAAGGGTGGCCCGACATGGTATTTACCGCCAACGCCGGGCTAGTGTTAGGGGATAATGCCATTGTCAGTCGTTTTTATCACAAAGAAAGACAAGGCGAAGAACCCTACTTTAAAGAATGGTTTGCGGCCAATCGGTTCAACGTTTTTGAACTACCCAAAGATTTACCCTTTGAAGGTGCCGGCGATGCCTTATTTGACAGGGAAGGCCGCTGGTTATGGGCCGGATATGGGTTTAGATCGGAGTTAGACTCCCATCCTTATATCGCTCAATGGTTAGACACCGAAGTATTGTCCCTGCGTCTCATTGATGAACGTTTCTATCATCTCGATACTTGTTTTTGTCCCCTTACCGATGGTTATCTACTCTACTATCCCCCTGCTTTTGATGCTTATTCTAACCGCTTAATTGAATTACGCATTCCCGAAGAAAAACGCATTATCGTAGAAGAACCGGATGCCGTAAAATTTGCTTGTAATGCGGTTAATATCCACCACACCATCATCATGAACCAAATAAGCGACAGCTTACAACAACGGTTAAATGAGGTGGGGTTTGAAGTGGTACAAACCCCCTTATCCGAGTTTCTCAAAGCAGGAGGGGCGGCCAAATGTTTAACTTTACGGGTAAACGAACCTGTTTTAGAAGATGTTCATGCGAGTACCCCTGTTGAAAGTCGTACTATTCAACTAACCGGACATCTCCTTGATGCTGGGATTATGAATAAAGCCTTGGATATGATTGTGGAAAATGGGGGCAGTTTCAAGGTACTTAACTTTGAGTTAGGAGTAGAAAGACAAAGCACCTCAGCAGCCCAAGTTCGCGTCTCTGCACCCGATCATGATGTCATGGAAGAAATCATGACACAATTAATCGATCTCGGTGCCGTTGCGCCACCGCAAGAAGTGTGTGACATCAACACTCAAACTGTCACTCAAACAGGTGTGGCCCCAGATGACTTCTATGTGAGTACCATCTATCCCACGGAAGTCAGAGTCAACTGTGAATGGGTAAAAGTACAAAATCAGCGCATGGATGCTGCTATTGTGGTTCATCCCCAAAATATGACCGCAGAATGTAAGTTATTACGGGATCTACAAGTAGGAGATCACGTCATGGTGGGAGTTGAAGGTATTCGCACCGTCAGACAAGCGGAAGATCGGGATCAACGCAACGGTAAACAAGAGTTTACCTTTATGGGGTCTGGGGTTTCCAGTGAACGTCGGGTAGAATTGTTAGTCGAACAAATTGCCTGGGAAATGCGTCAAGTGCGCGATCAAGGGGGCAAAGTGGTTGTTACAGCCGGCCCGGTGGTTATTCATACCGGTGGGGCGCAACACCTAGCAAAATTAATCCGAGACGGTTATATTCACGCTTTATTGGGTGGAAATGCCATCGCTGTCCATGATATTGAGCAGGCCATAATGGGAACCTCTTTAGGGGTGGATATGCAACGGGGTATCCCTGTTACTGGTGGCCACCGTCATCACCTCAAGGTTATTAACGCCATTCGGGGTTGTGGTAGTATTGCCCAAGCCGTAGAACAAGGGGTTATTACTAAAGGGGTGATGTATGAATGCGTCAAGAATAACGTTCCCTTTGTCTTAGCCGGTTCTATCCGTGATGATGGCCCTTTACCGGATACGGAAATGGACTTAATTAAAGCGCAAAGCCGCTATGCTGAGTTAATCCAAGGCACAGACATGATTTTGATGTTATCTACCATGTTACATAGTATTGGTGTGGGTAATATGACTCCAGCTGGGGTGAAAATGGTCTGTGTTGACATTAACCCGGCGGTGGTGACCAAATTAAGCGATCGCGGTTCTGTGGAGTCGGTGGGTATTGTCACGGATGTGGGTTTATTCCTCAGTTTACTCGTGCAACAGTTAGATCAATTAACCTATCCTTATCCGTTAGTTTCTGCTGTTTAGATAACCTAGGGTGGGCATTGCCCACTCTACTCTTAATATAGTAATGCAATTTGAGTTTCTTATTCCCCAACGACCTTTATCTTTACAAGCAAATTTGATATTTTAAATTGTAAACAAGCGGAAGAAGTGTCTATTCCCATTGAAAGATTTAGCCCAGTGTCACTTATTAACCATCTTTATTCTCAAGAGGAAATTTCCATAGAACAATATAATGTAGCCATTAATTTATATAAAATCAGGAATCAGCTTGTGCATGGATTTCAAACATTAGAACTCAATCAAGAAATTTTATCACAACTCATAAAACTGGTTGATCAATTAATAGGGGGGGAAAACTGGAGCAATTAAATCATTTTTTAATTGGTAGTACGACATTGGGAACCAGTGAACAGTTACCAGTTAAATTCATCGGTTAATGTTCACTGTTCACTTTTGCCTTAAACTGGTTTTCGGCTAAACAATTATCCCATTCCCATGATTTCGTAACCTGCATCAACATAAATGACTTGACCCGTAATACCACTAGCTAAGTCACTAGATAAAAAAGCAGCCGTATTACCCACTTCTAATTGCGTTACCGTTCGTTTTAAGGGAGCAACGTCTTCCACATGACGAATCATCTCTAAAATGCCTCCCACAGCAGAAGAAGCCAAGGTACGAATGGGACCGGCGGAAATAGCATTGACCCGAATATTATGGGGGCCAAGTTCAGAAGCTAAATAGCGCACACTCATTTCTAAGCCAGCTTTAGCCACTCCCATCAAATTATAGTTAGGAATCACTTTGACTCCTCCCAGGTAGGTTAAGGTGACAATACTACCCCCTTGACTCATTAACGGTTTAGCGTATTTGGCCATATTTCCCAAAGAAAAGGTACTAATTTCCAGGGACTGACTAAAAGCTTCCCGAGAAATACCACTAAAATCACCCCCTAACCCTTCTTTATCCGCAAAGGCCAAACAGTGGATCAAAATATCCAATTTTCCCCAAGTGTCTGCAACGGCCTTAAAGGTTTCCTCTACCTGAGCTTCATTTTGGACGTTACAAGGCACAATAATCGATGGATTGATGGGTTCAACCACATCACGGACTTTCTTCTCAAAACGTCCTTTTTCATCCGGTAAATAGGTAACAGCAAGGTTTGCCCCAGCCTTATGGAGTTGTTGAGCAATTCCCCAAGCAATGGAGCGATTATTAGCAATTCCTGTAACCAGCGCGTTCTTTCCAGTTAAATCTAACATAATTATTTTGAGAAATGGGCAAAGTTTCTGCTGAATTAACTCCCATTATTCGATAATGGTGGCTATAATCAGGGACAGAAGTAAGGATAAATTATCCCAATAAAGTTATTGTGAAGCAAAATGTAGCAAAAACCTTTGAAGATACGTTAAAGTGTTGTTTTTATCTGGGACTAAAAATTATCTTTCCTATTTTGGGTCTCCTTATATTTTCGGTGTTGTATTAAAGTGTAATGGAATTGTCTGTACCACAAGATAAACCTTTAGCGGCCGTCTTCCGTCGTATTGGTGGCGGTGCTTATCCCCCTGTTGTTGAAGCCTTCGATCGCGGGAAAACCATATTTTTCCCCGGTGATCCCGCAGAAAGAGTCTATTTTTTACTCAAAGGAGCGGTTAAACTGTCTCGGGTTTACGAAGCAGGGGAAGAAATTACCGTAGCTTTGTTAAGAGAAAATAGCGTGTTTGGGGTGCTGTCTTTGATTACGGGACAACGCTCGGATCGTTTTTACCATGCGGTGGCGTTTACCCCTGTGGAGTTATTGTCCTCCCCCATTGAACAAGTGGAACAAGCTCTCAAAAATAACCCCGATTTATCCATTTTAATGCTTCAGGGGCTATCCTCACGGATTTTACAAACAGAAATGATGATCGAAACCCTAGCTCACCGAGATATGGGTTCGCGCTTGGTCAGTTTTCTGTTAATTTTATGCCGAGACTTTGGGGTGCCGACTCCTGAAGGGATTCGTATTGATTTAAAATTGTCCCATCAGGCCATCGCTGAGGCCATTGGTTCAACCCGTGTGACGGTTACTCGTCTTCTGGGAGATTTACGCCAAGAAGCCATGATTTCCATTCATAAGAAAAAAATTACAGTTCATAACCCTGTTGCCCTCTCTCAGCAATTTGCCTAACCTTGTTGTTAACCCAAAGAGCGAATGACCAGTGCTTATATCCTAATTGCATCGATTCTCATTTTAGGAGGCTTGATCGCGGCATTGGGCGATCGCTTGGGGAGCAAAGTGGGAAAAGCACGACTTACCATTGGCAATTTACGCCCCAAACAAACTGCCGTAGTCGTAACCGTCTTCACAGGAACCTTAATTGCAGCTTCAACTTTTGGGATTTTACTAGCTTTTAGTAAATCCCTCCGAGAAGGGCTTTTTGAATTAGATGAAATTCAAAAACAATTACGCATTGCTAGGGCTGATTTAGAACGATTGGGTCTTGATAAAGAAGATGTTGAAAAGGAACTACAAAAGACAAAACAAGAGCAACAAACCGTTGAAAAAAAGTTACAATCCACCAACGATAATTTTGATCAAGCTAAGCAACAACTTAAATCGGTTTCTAGTCAAGCTGTTCAATTAAAAGCCGATATTCAAACCTTGCTTAACGAAAGAAAAGAACTTCGACAAAATAAAATTGAATTAGATCAAGAAATACAACAGTTGAAACAAGAGATTAGTAAACGAGATGAAGAATTAAAAAAAGGAAAAGCTCAAATTACTCAACAAACTCGTATTTTGAATGAACGACAAAAACGCCTTCAAAGTTTAGAAGAACAACAAAGTACCCTGCAAGCAGAAATTGATAGAAGAGATGCTGAAATTACTCAACTTGATCAAGCTATTAACGAAAAAGATAGGGTTCTCAAAGAAAGAGAATTTAAGTTACAACAATTAGAAAGAGAGTCTAGTTATTTACAAAGACAAGTGGCAATTTTAGAGCAGTATTATCAAACTTATCAAGAGTTACGAGAAAGAAAAATTGCCATTGTTAGAGGTCAAGTGTTATCCATCGGTGCCGTGCGTATTGTGGTTCCAAAAGCAGGAACTGAAGTGGTGGATGAACTGCTGCGACAAGCGAATCGAACCGCTATTGAATTAGTGGGAAAAGAAACAATTAAAGCCAATGAAAGAGTGGTTAAAATCACTCAAGGACAGGTTCAACAATTAGTGCAGAAGTTGCAAGACGGACGAGAATATGTTGTCAGAATTATTGCAGCCGGTAACTACGTTCAAGGAGAAAAAGAAGTAAGAGTTTTTGCTGATATTGCTTTGAATCAGCAGATTTTTAGTGAGGGAGAAACCATTGCTATTATTTCTATGGATTCTTTAGAATTAACCGATGAAATTATACAAGAAAGATTAGATTTATTACTCTCTGCTACCCAATTTCGCGCCCGTCGTTCGGGAGTTTTAGGAGGAATTCAAGTAGAAGATGGTAGACTGAAAACTCTGGTAGATTTCATAGAAAAAATTAAGCAATCTGAGGAAGGATTAGATGAATTAAGAGCCGTTGCTAGGGAGGATACCAAAACCATTGGTCCCCTTAAATTAAAATTATTAGGGATTCGAGATGAAGAAATTATCATAGAAACTTACGGTGAATTATGAATCAAGAAACATCATCAATGATATTAGGATTTGACCCAGGAAGGGATAAATGTGGAGTAGCTGTTACTGACAAAAAAGGTAACATTTATTACCATGAAGTTATCGAATCCTCTCAAGCTATTTTAACCCTTAACAATCTCATTCAACAGTTTTCTATTAACTGGTTGGTAATGGGAAATCAAACCACATCTAAACAATGGAAAAAACGCTTAGAAAATGAGTTATTGATGTCTGTTCCTATTATACTTATAGACGAACGAAATAGTACCCTAGAAGCACGCGATCGCTATTGGCAAATGTACCCCCCTCAAGGGTTAATGCGTCTGCTTCCTGCTGGAATGCGAAACCCTCCTCGTCCCATCGATGATATTGTTGCTATTTTATTGATAGAACGGTATTTTAATAGTATTAAATGAGGATAAAATACATGACCTTACCACAAGTTATTAATCAATTTATTAAAAATCCTTCCCATTTACCGAAAAATATCATCTGGCGTTTTCCTAAAAAAACATCCACACAAAAACATATTTTTGTCTTAGGTGCGCCTAGAAGTGGCACAACTTTATCTAAATTAATATTAACCTCTCATCCTTATTTAATTGGCCCTGGTTACGAAACCGCATTTTTTACTTATCGTGATATTTTTAGCTTTAGATTTAAAGGAATTAAACGGCAAAAAATGGATGATTTACGTCAAAATTGTCATGATATTGTGGAGTTTTTTGACGTTTTTACCCATGAGATTTTAAGTCAGCATCCAGAGGCTAAATATTATGTAGAAAAAACCCCTCAGCACGTTTTA
>JASJDD010000278.1 GCA_030065735.1 Crocosphaera sp. | reverse complement strand
AAGAATAAGCAAATCGTCCAACAATTGAGAGAGGTAGCACAAAACCTTGAGTCAAGTAACTTACCAAAGCAAATTACCTGATAAAGTCGCCCCTTTTTGTGAGGCGATGGGTCAATTGTTTTCAAATTTGAGATGTCAGGTTTTGTCGGGAATTTTAGGAACGGTAACAGTGCGTTCCATCGTTAAATTTACTTTTTTCCGTAGATGGTTATCCCAATTTCCTAAAGTCTGGCTACACATTTGGGTAGGGGTCAACGGCCGTTGACCCCTACAATATAAACATCTGTAGTCTAAGTTGGTGAAATTGTTCTTACGAGGTGCTATGAGTAAACCGATTTATGAAATTGTAGATGAATTACCCACCAATAACATGACCGTCAAGGTCTTGAAAACCCTAGATTTTCTGGTTCCTGGACAATGGGACAACTTGGTAGGGTTTGAGAACACCATCCGCACCGTTACAGGGGAAACCGATGAGGAAATGATCCAACAAATCGGCGATCGCGCGGTTCATCTCTTCAATGATAAATCCCAAGGGTATCAACGGGCCTTATGGTTATATCAAACTGTGGATAGTAGTGACAGTGCGCTAGGTGCTGCAGCGTTAGCCAATAAAGTCGGGGAACAAATCCCCCTTTTGGGCTTTTTAAACCGGGTTACCCCCAATCCCGACAAAGCCCAAGCCATCGATTTATGCTTAAAATTAGTAACCGAATTAGTGGCGTTTTGTCAAATTAATGGCATTCCTGGGGATAGTATCGGGGATTTTGTCGCTTCTTTAGGGGATTATAGCGGAGAATCTTTAATGAGAATGGCTGCGTTAGTCTGTTTAGATGGCTTAATTCCCCTTGGTCCCGATTTTATTATGAAGGTAGAATCGAGTCTGAATAATCTTTCTCCCTCAGAATTAGAGAATAATGGCACCTTTAAGAACATTAAAGAGGCTATTCCTGGTGGTCAAACCAGTGGTCAACTCAATTTTATCGGAGACAGTTTTAATTCGGTTAAAGGGTGGATGTCAGACTTTGTTGCAGAAAAAGATGTCAGTCGACAGGGACTGTTTGATCGTTTAAGCAACTTTATCGAATATTCAGAAGACAAATTGGATTATGTCGCGGCCTTTTTAGACATGACAACTAATTACTATGAACACACAGGAACCCAAACTTTAGCTAGACGCTTAATCGAAAGAGCAGTAGCAGAAATCTAACTGTAACATTTCTTAATGAACAACGATGGAGGGGCCGCTTAACCCCTAAACTGAGAATAGTCAGACTTTGGTAGCGCATTTAGAAACCATTAAGGGAAATATCATGGCAACTCCATCGGATCAAACACAAAAAAAACCCCTAGAAATTCGGGAAATTCAAGAATTAGCGATCGCTATCTCGGCCAAAAATCTCAATCCTACCATGCTCTCCCAAGAGTTTCTCAAGCAAACAGGAATTGTTCCTAATGAGTGGGAACTGGGTAAACAACCAGTTTTGGGGCAAAATCTCTCACAAGTTACCTTCCAAAATGGGGTTAGTATCGTTGCTCAACCGCGAACTATTACCTTTATGGAGTCTTTAGGAGCCAAAAAACCTGATGAACTCAATATTCCTACTGTTGCTCGTCAATATGTGGAAAAACTTTCTAATGCAGAGTATCAAGGATTATCCATTACACCCAAAAGTTTAGTTCCCTTTCCAGGAAATGATCAAGGTGCAAGAAACTTCATTACTCAAAACCTATTATCTCCTGGTGAGTGGCAAAATTATGGTAATGCACCCCTACAAGCTGGTTTAAACTTACTGTATCAACTAGATCGTTGTCAATTTAGCCTCAGTATTAATGAGGCTAAAATCCAAATGCCGGATAAATCTGCAATCCCTGCTTTATTATTTGCTGGTAATTTTAATTACAATTTAGCTGCTGAAAATCCTCAAGAACTAATGGCTAAGTTGAAGCAAGGAATTGATGATTGGCAAAATGATTTAAACGCTTTTCAAGAAGTTGTCAATCAACGCTTTTTAGCCCAACAACAACAAGCCAGTTTGTTTCCTACAACTTAGTGAATGATTAGGGGTTAAGCGTTAGTAGTTAGGGGTGAAGGAAATAGTTTCTTAACCCCTAATTTATGGATAATTGAGCATCACAGTCTTCAATAATAATGATTCAACTTAAACTAGCTTCTCAAGATAACACCAGAGTGAATTTGATTGCATTTTTAACTCTAGTTATTGCTTTAATTTCTATTTCTTTTGCTCCTATTTTTATTCGTATTAGTGAAGTTGAGTTAGGAGCTAATGGAACTGTTTTTAATCGATTATTTATATTTTTCACTGTTTTTGGCTTAGCGCAAACCATTAGACGGCGATTTTATTCCCCTGAAAATATGTCAATAGAATCACCTTTAACTGCTAAACATTGGCTTCTTCTATTATTAGTAGGTATCATTTCAATTACGTCTTTAGGACTCTGGGCAATTTCTTTACAATATACCAGTGTTGCTAACTCTATGTTATTGAATAATATGACTCCTATTTTTACCAGTGTTGGGGCTTGGTTTTGTTTTGGAAAACGCTTTGATACTACATTTATCTTAGGAATGATCTTGGCGTTATCAGGGGCAATTTTTCTAGGTTTACAAGATTTACAGGGAACGAATGGTCATTTAATTGGGGATTTTTATGCCCTATTATCGGCGGTTTTTTTAGGTATTTATTTTCTGATTGTTGAACAGTTGAGAAGTCGTTTTTCGGCTACCACTATTTTACTTTGGCGATGTGGGATTGGGAGTATTTTATTAGTTCCTTTTGTCTTATTGACTGAAGGAACGTTATTTCCAACTGTTTGGCAAACTTGGTTAGCAGTAATAGGATTAGGGATTATTTCCGAAGGGTTAGGACAAAGATTGTTGGCGGATTGTTTGGATAAATTTTCCTCTAGTTTTATTGCAATGTTTTTATTATTAGAACCTATTGTTAGTGCGATGTTAGCTTGGTTGATTTTTGCAGAAGCATTAAATTCAACAACTTGGATAGGCTTTGTTATTATTTTAACAGGAATTTATCTAGCACAATCGAGTCATGCTGCTGTTCATGAAGGATAATTAATGTTTTCACATAGAGTTTAGACCCATTGGGACGAAATTGATCCATTAACTTCTGAAATCTCTCAAAAACTTCTTGTCTTTCTTCTGCTTGTTCTTTCGTTATCTGTAAAGTTTTCTGTCGTCTTTCGTCTAATTTCTTTAAAGTATCATTATAACTTAAACTTGAAGTATAGTTAATTATGCCAGTTGACTGTTTGTCAACTGGTTCATTGTTTTTCTTAGAAAAATTGTCTAAGCTATGCAAGTTAGTATATTTCGATAAATCATGAGAAAACAAACCAACTATGTAAAATTATTACCTACTTTTTTAACAGGGATTAGTCTTAGTTTAACCCTAAATTATTCAATCATTGCCTCTAAAGTATTCGCAGAAGTTCCCTCATCTCAATCTCAAGAATATCTGGCACAAGCTGATATAACGGTGGAAGATTTACAGGGGTTTAATGGTGTGGTTAAATCTCTAGCCATAACTCCGAACGGGAAACTATTATTCGTAGGAACAGGAGACGGTTTACTTAGTGCGATTGATTTAGAAACCAAAGAACTTCTCTACGATAAAGCGGTTTTAGTTAATAATTATTCTTCTATTGCGTTCAATTTAGAGAAAGATGTTTTAGTGGTTGCTGATGATCAAACCGTGATGATTTTAAGTTTATCCAACGGACGAAAATTAAGCTTTCTCAAAGAACATACCGGAAAAGTTAGTGATGTTGCGATTAGTCCCGATGGCAATAATATTGTTAGTGTGAGTGGAGATGATCGTACTATACGCATCTGGGATCTCGATTCTGGGGAACTCATTAAAACCATTGGGGCTAATATTGGACCGACGACCAGTGTACAATATACTCCAGATGGAACCATGTTTATTACGGGTGCTATTGGTGATGATCGTACGTTTAAGTTTTGGGATGCAACTACCTTTGAATTATTGAATACTTCCCCTCAACAACCTGGGTTTATTAATGATTTGAAAATTAGTAATGATGGTCAAATATTGGTAGCTGCGGTGCGAAATTTTGTGAAAAGTTGGGATTTAACTACTTTACAACAAATTCGCTCCATAAAAGGTCCGAGATTAGACATTAATACCATTGCTATTTCCCCTGATAATCGTACCGTAGCCACAGCGAATAAGGAAGGAACTATTATGTTATTTGATTTAGTAACAGGACGAAAAATACGTACTTTACAAGGACATCGAGGATGGGTTTTATCCGTTGCTTTTAGTCCTGATGGCCAATATCTTTATAGTGGTGCAGAGGATAAAATGGTCAAGGTTTGGCAACTGCAACCATAGCAAATTAAGTAAACATACCAAGAACCCTGGGTGTCTAGTAATGGTGTCAGAAATAGTGGATAATCAACTTCGTCAGCTTCTAAGTAGTCGGACATAAATAAAGCCTGCTGTGTAAACATTTGTAAACATAGCTATAACCCTACTCCTGCCTCCTGCCCCCTGCCTCCTGCCTCTTCTCAACTGTAACGTTTATTTTTGTCCAGGTACTTATAGCACTACGCATTATGATTAGGACATTGAGAGAATCACAAAACCTTGTAGGGTGGGCATTGCCCACCCTACAGTAATGTCATAACTTCTTCTAGGTCGGTTTCAAGGTTCACAGTTTGCTTCTCCATCAATGAATTCCTTTTTTTGTCTAACTGAAAGCTATCAGAGTTCTAAATTTACGTAGCAAGATCCCCATAATAAAATGAAGAGGAGTCGTTGAGGAGAAAAGTTAGTTAACAGTTGATATTTTTGAACAACAGCTAAAGCAATTCTCAAGAAAATTGATGACAAACCTTTTTCATAAAGTTTGTCCATTACTCTACCAATTTTATCATCGTTTAAATATTCAGTTTTTATCTCTTTTTCTAATAAATACTCAGTGGGTTTTATGCCTAAATTAGATTTTTTCCGTTTAGATGATAATGATTATTATTCTCTTTTTTGTCTTTTCCTGTATTGCCGAAGGCACTTTGCTATATACTGGGTTAGTTGATATCTAGAAAGATTTTGGCTCAGTTTTAATGATTTGTGCCTACATTAATTTAGATGCTTGCTACGTTGTATCAATATTTAAGTCAAACACGAATGATGTTTCAATCAACTGAAAAACTCTATTTGAAAATAGGGAAAACGCTCTTGATAGGTATTGTTTGTCTCTGTGTCATGATCGGACTAAGAGTAGATGCGATCGCCTTAGAAATGTCTACTAAATCATCAGACATTCGTTCAAGATTTCTCATACCCACAGAAGCAACGCAGTCCACCATAGATGCTAATCAAGAAGTCAAAGACGAACTCCCTTTTAGGGATATAAAAGACTTTTTTAATGCAGAAAGGGGTTTTCTGGGGACTTTAGAGCCTGTACCAGAAGGGCATCCTTGTATCAATCCCCGTCATCCTAAAATAAAAGCGGGTAAACTCCTGATTATCGATAATGAGGTTGATTGTAACGTGGCTTGGGATTTGGATCAGTATTCCTTTCTTGAGGGTGCTGCTCCTGATACAGTGAATCCCAGTCTCTGGCGAAATGCTAAACTGAATATGCGTCATGGACTTTTTCACGTTACTGATCGGATCTATCAAGTTCGAGGTTTTGACCTATCAGTGATGTCACTGATCAAAGGTAACTCAGGTTGGATTATTGTTGATCCCCTAACCTCTGTTGAAACCGCCCAAGCAGCCCTACAACTGGCTAACGACACATTAAAGGACGAATTAGGAGAAGGAGATGATATACCGGTTAAAGCTGTGATTTATACCCACAGTCACGTTGACCATTATGGCGGAGTTAAAGGGGTAACATCTGAAGATGCTGTTAATTCAGGAGAGGTAGAAATCTATGCTCCTGATGGTTTCCTCGAAGAAGCGGTTAGTGAAAATATCATGGCTGGAAATGTCATGAGTCGTCGCGCCAGCTATATGTACGGGAATCTTCTGCCCAAAAGTTCCATAGCACAGGTAGATGGGGGTTTAGGGAAAACAACTTCTTCTGGAACTGTTAGTCTTATTGCCCCAACACACATCATCACGTCTGACGATGAAGATGCGCGGCCAGATGGCTTAATCGAAAAAGAAATAGATGGATTGACCTTTCTTTTCCAAAATGTACCAGGTTCGGAAGCTCCGGCGGAAATGATGTTCTTTATTCCTGAATTGAACGCTTTTTGTGCTGCTGAAGATGCAACTCATACCCTTCATAACCTGTATACCTTACGAGGAGCAAAGGTTCGAGATGCTCTAGCTTGGGTCGGGTATCTTAATGACACCCTTGAATATATGGACACCCTTGAATGGAATGGGGGACAAGTAGATGTGGATGTGGTATTTGCCAGCCATCACTGGCCGACTTGGGGCAAAGAACACATTATTGACTACCTCGAAAAACAACGGGATCTCTACAAATATATTCATGACCAAACCCTCCGTTTAGCCAATCAAGGCTACAACATGGTGGAAATTGGTGAGATGCTTGAGTTACCTCCAAGTTTAGCCCAAGAATGGTATAACCGAGGCTATTATGGTTCTGTTAACCATGATTCTAAGGCGGTTTACCAACGATATCTCGGTTGGTTTGATGGCAATCCAGCCAATCTCTATCCTTTACCCCCCGAAGAAGAAGCCACAAGATATGTTGAGTTTATGGGTGGGGCAGATAACATTATTGCTCAAGCCCAACAATACTATGACAACGGAGACTATCGTTGGGTAGCCAAGGTGATGAGTCATGTTGTTTTTGCTCAACCTGACAATCGTGAGGCCAGAAAATTAGAAGCCAAGGCCTTGCAACAACTGGGTTATCAAGCAGAATCAGGCCCCTGGCGTAATTTCTTCTTAACAGGAAAACAAGAGCTATTGATTGGAGTCTTAGACAACTTGCCTACGCCTACGACAGCGACTTCTGATGTTGTTCAAGCAATGACTCCTGAGATGTTTTTTGACTTCATGGCCTTAAGTCTCAATGGTCCTGATGCAAACGACGAAGAGTATACCTTCAATGTAGATTTTTCACTCGATGGTGATGCCTTCCCAAATTATCGCCTTGAGGTAAAACATTCGGTATTAAACTACTTTGACGATCAAGAGGCACAAGAGGCAACACCCACCATTCACTTATCAAAGAAAGGTCTTAGTGACCTCCTTTGGGAGAACATACCTCTATCGGACGTAATAGACGCTCATGATATTATCATTGATCAAGGTCAGGATAATTTTGAAGAGTTTCTCGCCCTACTTGATAAGTTTGAGTTCTGGTTTAATATTGTTCTTCCCTAATTCTGAAATGGATTAAGAA
>JASJDD010000277.1 GCA_030065735.1 Crocosphaera sp. | reverse complement strand
AAGCATCGGCTTTTTACTGCCTTGTCCACTTGCCCTCCTTGCCCCCCAAGTCTTGTCCCAACTGAAAAATAAAATACCTGCCCTTGTGAGGCAGGGGACAGGCGGGGATGCAGGGGGAGAAATGGGACTTCCTCCTCTGCTTCCTCCGCTCCTGAAGTTTCCTGGAGCTAACCTCATCTGGAGTGTTTCGAGCAAAACCTACGCAGTATTGCCACCCCTCCCACACTCCCCATTTACAGAAGGTTTTACATCTTAACCGAGCAATATTGCATCAACTCAGACATAGCCACGCTTTTTAATTTCTGCATACAATTGTTGAGTAAGCTCAAGACACTCAGATGATAGTTGCTTAGATTGTTGTCTAGTTTGAGAGAAAATTCCATCCCAATAACGGGGATCGTCAAAGGCATGAGCGTAGCAATAATGTTGGTAACTATTCATTGGAGATTACCTCTTATTCTTGATGGGAAAACTACTTTAGGTTTTGATGAGACTCGATCAACCTGTTTTGGGTCCAGACATGGACCCAAAAGACAGGGTAAGAGCCTTGATAGATAGGGTTTGAAGAGTAAAGTAGTAGAACTAATTGAGCAGTCCCATATTAGCTAAACTTTCTTCTCCCCGTTTGGGGTCTAAATCTTGTACTAACTCAATCAATTGAGTATAATCAATGCTGTCTAAATTGCTAGTTTGACCAGCACGACAGTCCCTATAAATTTCTTCCGCTTTAGCAAATCCAATTTGTTCTAAGACTGACTTCCAGACTTCTAATTCTTTGTCAGCAAACCAATACAAAGGTTTCGGTAAAACCTCAATAAAAAATGCTTTTTGTTCTGAGGTTAATTCGGAATAGATACACTGCACTAAATTTTTGAAAATGGAGCTATGAGCATCTTCATCTCGACGATGAGCATCAACCACCGCACGGTTGAAAGGCTGAATAGTTTCGTCAGTGGAGAGAAGTTTTAAATAGTCACTCACAAAAACTTCAGACACCACAGAAGTAGCTAGTTTAACTAGCATTTTCTGCCACTCTTCTTGATACAAATCTTGTTCTTTTTTCATGCCGAGAACCAGATTAAATTCAGGAGATTTTAGAGATTGTAATCCCCGTTGCTGACTGGTAATCACCCCAGCTTTAGTCACTAATTGAACGTGATAAGATTCATCAACTAAAACATCAGTAGCGACTTCTTGAATAGCACTCTCACTCACCCCAGGATAGCGATGATAGATAATATCCTCGCAAACAGGATTGACCACTTTCAACTCAACTCCAATGGTTTTCCAGTTGTACATCAACCAACCACAAGACAAAATTTTGTCTTTCGTTTCTTGAGAAGATTCTAGGAAAGCAGGATGGTCTTTAAAAGGTAATAAATCGATGCGAAAATCAGGTTTAGTCGAGTCTAACAAAAGTGCGGCTTCAAGTTCTTTCTTCTTGACTTGAGAACGCTTTTCCCAAACATTAGTAATTCTAGAAAGTACGGTATGGCACTGAGAAATGGTCTGCATTTTCGAGACTTCCTGTTCTATGAGGTGAATAGTCAATTATTTAGAAGTCAATTGCCGTTAACAAAAACGAACGTAAAAGTAGGGAAAAATTTAGTCAATGTCTTCAAGCACATTGTCAATATACTGTTTCTGGGGATGGCTTGTATTCACCCAAAAGGATTATCCTTGTCAGGCTCATCTAGAAAGAGAGTTGCAATCCCTTGAGGTTATCATCTTGTTATAAATACTTATTAACAAGTTTCTCAAACTTTCTGGAAAAAAATCTTCTTTGACTCTTGACAAGTCTGAGTTAATTCCTTTATTATTTAGGAGTACTAACTAAATAGCCAAGAGCATTAGTTAAGGAACCATTAGCTACACTATTATAGGAGTTTGAATCATGGCAACTCAAGCTGTTTTTTACCATGCTGGATGTCCTGTTTGTACCGATGCACAAGAGCAATTTGTTAACGCATTAGATCCTAACCAATATGATGTTGAAGTCATTGATCTTGGCAGAGAAAAATCACGGTTAAGTCAAGCTGAAGGTGCTGGAGTTAAGTCAGTTCCAGCGTTAGTAATTGAAGGTAAGCCTTTCCATATTAACTTTGGTGCCTCTCTTGATGCTCTTAAATAATATCTGAACAATTTAACTTCATCTGCATTCAATGGCACTAATATTAATCCTTCACTGTTTCTGAATATTTTAGTAAACAGTGAAGGATTTTCCCTTAGCCGTGGCTCGATACTAGACAAACTTTTTTCGGAAAATTCTCTAGGAAAAAGGGGATTGTCTTTTTAATTAACTGAACCTCAAAAAGAGATTAAACTAAGTTTAATATATATAAGCCATGAATATGATAATATAAGGATAATGTAAAGAAAGAAAGTTAGTCAAGATGATTAACTTTCTTTCTCATAAAATTTCCCTACATCTAAGTAGTTGGACACAATTTGTGTTTAGCTACTTAGTTCGCTTTTGAGACAATACGTCGGATTTTGTAACGCAGTTGACTTATAAAAGCTATCTCAATTAATAAACGATCTACAGTTTTTGTCAAGGTCAATGTCGGCTGAAACTATCCCATACTAGAATGAGCTTGAAGAAATAATTATCAAGTTGAGCAACTTAATTAACTGAAGATAAAAAAGAGATTAAGGTGAGTTTAATAGATTCAGAAAAGAGGGCTGATTTTAAAAATAAATAAAGTCCTGAGAAGAAAAGTAAAAATATCATTAAAATCCATCAAGATAAATAAAGAAAAAAGGGTAAAAATTAGAAGATTACATAATCATTAAAAATTGAAAGAATAAAGAGAATGACCTTGTGTTTTTGCCCAAACTTAATTAGCTTGTAGGTGTAAAAACTGGGGAGCAAAAGGTATGTCTTTAGAGGCTGTTGATGAGCTAGTAAAAAAACGTCCAGAATTAGAAACTACTGTTTCTCAAGGTCATTTCTTCTATGGTTATACCAACGGAGCTAAGCAAGGAGAAAAAATCAAAGTATTTTTACTGCGGTCTTTCTGGGGACAACATTGTTTAACAGGAATCGCCCAAGAATCATTACAACCAGGACCGGTAATTTCTGTACGTAAAGATCCTTATCCTTTCTGGAGTTCAGAGGGAAATTGGTTGATTTATAATCTCGAAAGTCAAGTGGCATCGACTTCAAAGCATTGACATACTCCACGCCCTACAAGTGCGTGGATTCTGCAAACTTTATCGAAAATAATTGGGTCTAAAACCCCGCCTTTGAAGGACGTTCGGCGAAGACTTCGGCGTGAGCTCAGTCGAACGCTCAGTCGAGCCGCGAATCGTTTTTGAGACAAAGATTTACGCTCCGTCTCAAAAACCACTTCTGATTTCTGTGCGATAGCGCCGAAACGCAGTGAGGAACTTCTGTGCGATAGCGCATGGTAGTAGTGAGGAACTTCTGTGCGATAGCGCCGGAGCGTAGTGAGGAACTTCTGACTTCTGACTTCCTACTTCTGACTTCTGACTTCGAGCGAAGCGATAAATGCTTCTAAGATGGGATTAACTAATTCTGGGGCTTCATCTTGAGGACAATGGCCGACACCCTCAAGGGGAATAAACTGGTCCACTGTGGCATAGTTAGCCCATTCTTGCCCTAGTTCAATCTTTTCCCAAGGGTCTTTAGTCCCCCATAAAAGGATAGTTGGACAGCTTAAACGAGGTAATAAATCTTCAGGTAAAGGGCCTTGAGAATAACCTGTAAACGCTAAAAATACCTCTGCTGCGCCCTTATCTTGGGCGGGCTTTAGTAATAGTTCGATTAATTCCTCTGTCACCGCCTCAGAACGATGATAAGCTTGTAAAAGAATGTTTTTGACGGTGCTTGGTTTAGCAATTTGTGCAAAAAACCAAGAACCAATGGCTTTATTGCTCAAAACGCGCTGCATGGCATTGGCTCCGACGCGACGATACCAAGGTAAGGTTGCTTGTTTGCGTTCGTGAAGCAACCTTAAAGAACAATTAAGGGCAGCCACTCCTAACACCCATTCAGGATAATCTACGGCTGTTTGCATGACCACCACGCAACCGATAGAATTACCTACTAAAATAGCGGGACTTCCCACCACCTCTCGGCAAAAATCAACCACTTGCTGTCCCCAGGTCTCAAATGTATAGTCAATTTCTTGTTTTGGGGTCGGTTTAGCTGAACCACCAAACCCAATTAAATCAAGGGCATAACATTGACAGGTTTTGCCTAACACGGGGAGATTTTTGCGCCAATGTCCCCAAGACGCGCCAAAACCATGCACTAAAACAACGGCAGGTCCTGTGTTTCCATAATAATTATAAGTGATAGGATAACCTTGCCAATACCAAGTTTTTTCATTCTCTAGGGTAGTGGGGTTTTTGATAGAAGACTGCACCATCTCAGATTGTATGTTAAAAAAATGTCTATTATTCACTAAACTTAACATACAATGTATATTGTTTAGTGACCCATACTATATTCTGCCAATTCCCGAATTAGCAAAATTCTCGAACGAAGATAGGCATTGATAACACCACAGTCTTCAGAGGAGAGGTTTTGTTTCGTATTGAGCTTGGTAACTATCTGATTAATTAAATCTGAGTCATTTAATCCCGTTAAGGTTTTCCCAGAACTTTCGTCAATGATTGACCAAAGTTGTCGCATAATTGTTGTGTTCATCACTTTTTTCCTCATCTAACCTATTCATTTTGTTGAGGCAAGAATGTTTATTCTTGTTTCTATCAGACTTGTTCAAAATCCTAAGCAATTTATAGGGAATTTGGCATCCCCTATCTTGGAAATTTATCATATCTATAAAAAACTTTTCCTTTCCTTACAAAAATCTCAGTCATTGTCAGAAGTTTCTGAGAAATATTCTCTAAAAGCCGATACAAAAGTTTAAAATAAAGTGAAATATTAAATTTTAATTAAAAAATTAAGACAACCTTCTAAGTTGTGACAAGCAGGATGCTTATTTTACAGTAAAAAAGCTGACAAGTTAGTGTTTTTTTCGGAATAGGTTACTTAGTTGATTCACTAATTTTTCTAGCCAATGAATAGCAGAGTCTAACCATTCTAACACCCTAACTAAAGGATGTTTAACATAACCAGTGGTTTTTGCTTCGGTATCGATCCAATGGGATGACTTTTTTCCTATTTTATGGTTAGAGTGAGGATAATTAGAAGAAATAGAGTTTTCAGAGTTATTTTGTAACTTTGCGACAGATTTAGCTAAAGATTTCTGCTGTTTTGAAGAGCTTGCTCTTCTTTTTTTCCTTGTTTTGAAAGATTTTTTAGGTTGATGATAAGAAGGATCAGACTGAGATAAAAATGCAGGGGAATCTTGAAGAGAAGAAGGAATATTCATCGAAGGAACTTCTTGATACAAATCATCCCAAGATAACCAAGGATCATCTATTTTTTCAGAGCTAAAACTGCTGTTAGATACAGTTGATAATTGTAACTGTTTTTGAGGTGAGTTTGATGTTAGCTGCTGCTGAGGGATAACTCGATTAAAAAAGTAGTCAATCGCAGCATAAATAAGGAATTCTATGCGGAACGGATCTTCATTATCAATGTTTAAAGACTCATTACTTTTTTGTTTGATATGTTTCCTCAATTGTTGCAATTTTTGATCAACAGCAGAAGATAATTGTAATGATTTTGTGCTATTTTCTTGCTGATAAATTCTTGAATTTGTTGATAAAGAAGTAATCGTATTTTTAGGAACCATAGGAACGAGAGAAGATTCTCCAAACAAGTCTAGATTCATCGCTAAGGTTCCTGTTTGCATCCAACCCATGACTTGCCAAAACCAACGAATGGGAGGTAAAACATGATCGTCTTTTGAAGAAAATATATGAATTAACCCCAGATTATTCCTTTGATTTTGTTTAAAATCGTACCAATAATTAGCCGTTTCTAAGCGAATATATTTTTTTAAATGCTTTTGTTGTGTTTCAGAAAGAATATTAATAATTGTGTTATTTTCAGCCACTAAAACTAGGTCATGACTCTCTATTTCACTGGCCATTCCTTGAACCATAACAGGAGTTTTCTGATTATTATTTTTTTGTATTGTCGGTTTGCTTTTACTTTGGGTTAAACAATGTTTGGTTTCTTGGAAAACCCGTGTTAATGGTCGATCAACCTTGGGAATGGAAGAAGCAATGTTATTTTTATGAGTGGGTAATGCTTTTTGAGTGAAACCCCGTCCTAACTGTTTACGGGTGACTCGTCCCGCCTGTACCATTAAATAGAGAGGGTAAATAAGGATTTGTAGGCTCCATTCTACTCCAACCCTAAGATATTGCGCGCTACGAATCAAGCGATCGCGCCATTGGGAAGATCGACGGTTCACAAAGTTAAATAGCTTGCTTTTATACGGTTGATGATTAGAAGAGTCCATTATTATGAATTTAGAATTTAGAATTTAGAATTTAGAATTAATTTTATACTTTTAATTCTATTCATTGTTGCAGTCGGCCTTGATTTAATTTTAAAACTTGTTTTGTAAATTGTTCGACAAGTTCTAATTGATGGTTTACCATAATAATGGTCGTTTTAGCATCTTCTGTTATAGTCCTTAACACTTTGATGAGTTGCAAAGCTTTGTCACGATCTAAAGCAGAAGTGGGTTCATCTAATAATAATAAGGTTGGTTCCATCATTAAACCCCTGACAATAGTGATTAGTTGTCGTTGTCCTAAAGATAGTTGTAACTCATTGCGTTCTAACCAATCATCGGGGATGGATAATTGCGATCGCCAGTATTCTACTCGTTGATTAATTTCTTTTGGAGATAGTTTTTGTAATTTGAGAGGATAAGCTAACGTTTCTTGAACTGTCATCCCTAATAATTTAGGTTCTTGGGGAACTAAAACAATTTGTTGACGCAGATGAATCACCCGAAATTGCTTTAAGGGTTGAGATTGAAATAAGATTGATCCTGTCTGGGGATCTTGTAAACGATTAATGAGACGTAATAGGGTTGTTTTCCCTGATCCAGAGGGTCCAACAATAGCCAAGCGATCGCCTGTATTAACGGTAAAAGAAATATTCTCTAATAACTGATGTCTCCCTAAAGAATCACTTAACCCCACATCAGATAATTGTAATAAAGGTTCTTTTGATCCTCCCATTGGAATTCCATCACTGTTAATGAATTTAACCTATATTGTGAACTACCCAACACCGAATCAAAGATTACGGTGTGGGCTTCCTACCCAACAGATAGCGGTGTAGTGGATTTCTTGCGTCCTCCTCTACCACGTCTTACATCTGGGCAATAGGCTTTATCCCGTGTCC
>JASJDD010000276.1 GCA_030065735.1 Crocosphaera sp. | reverse complement strand
TTTAGCAGCCCGTTCTAATAAGCGAGAGTGGATGTAGAAAACGTCTCCAGGATAAGCTTCCCGTCCGGGGGGACGTTTCAGTAACAAGGATAATTGACGGTAAGCTTGAGCTTGTTTAGAGAGGTCATCATAGATAACCAGGGTGGCTTTCCCCTTGTACATAAAGTATTCTGCTAAGGTAGCTCCGGTGTAGGGAGCAAGGTACTGTAGGGTAGCCGGGTCGTTAGCGTTAGCAGCAACCACAATGGTGTAGTCCATTGCGCCTTTTTCTTCGAGGGTCCCGATGACTTGCGCGACAGTTGAGGCTTTTTGACCGATGGCTACATAAACACAGATTACGTCTTCTGTCTTCTGGTTAATGATGGTATCGATAGCGATGGCTGTTTTGCCCGTTTTTCGGTCCCCAATGATTAATTCCCGTTGGCCTCTACCAATAGGAATCATGGCATCGATGGCAGTAATTCCGGTTTGCATCGGCTCACAGACAGATTTACGAGCAATGATACCAGGGGCAGGGGATTCAATTAAACGGGTTTCACTGGTATTGATATCTCCTTTCCCATCGATGGGACGACCGAGGGAGTCTACTACCCGACCGACCATTGCTTCCCCTACGGGAACCTGAGCAATTTTTCCGGTAGCTTGAACGGTACTGCCTTCTTGAATACCGAAACCGGTTCCCATTAACACCGCCCCAACGTTATCTTCTTCTAAGTTGAGGGCAATACCAATGGTTCCATCTTCAAATTCTAATAATTCTCCCGCCATGCACTGTTCTAAGCCATAAATACGGGCGGTTCCGTCTCCAACTTGGAGAACGGTTCCCACATTAGACACTTGAACGCTTTGGTCGTAGGACTCAATTTGTTGGCGAATAATGCTGCTGATTTCGTCAGGTCTGATACTAACCATAGTGGAATTTATTTGTTTAGCAATTGAATGAATTACAAGGAAGAAAGGTTATGCGGCTCCGCCAAGACTGACACTAATGCGGCGCAGTTGTCCGCGCAAACTCGCATCAAATACTTGGGAGCCAACTTTGATAATGACACCGCCGATCAAATCGGGGTCATTATCAGTTTTCATTTCTACCGATGAGGCTCCGGTTAAGGCTTTAATTTTATCAATGACGGCGCGACGTTGCCCATCACTTAGCTCGGTTGAAGCCGTGACTTCGGCCAGGACGGTATTGGTTAGTTTTCTTAATAAAGCCAAATATTGTTCACAAATGGCTTCTAGGAAAACGATTCGTCGTTTATCCACCAACAACATGAGAAAATTCCGTAGGTAGTGGTGGATATCGTCTCCTAAGATTCGGTTTAAAACGGCTCGTTTATCCTCATCCTTAATGACAGGAGAGCTAATAAATTGCCGTAATTCAGGAGAATCTTCTAATATTTCTAAAATGGTACGGCAGTCTTCCCCAATGGAGCGGGTAATATCCTGAGATTCCGCTAGGGACATCAATGCTTGAGCATAAGGCTCAGCGATTTCTGTACTAAACAGTGATCCTTTCACCCTTAACCTCCTAACTGAGCGATACTGCGATCAATAAGCCGTTGTTGAGTATTGTTGTCAACTTGGGCTTTGAGTTGATTTTCTGCTTGAATAATGGCTTGTTCTGCAATTTGTTTTTTCAATTGCGCCATCACCCGTTCTTGTTCGGAGGAAAGGTCAGCAGCAGCTGTTTCTTTAAGACGAGCGATATCTCGTTCGCTTTGTGCTTGAATTTCAGCTTTAATGGTTTTAGCTCTTTCCGTTGCAGCTTGGCGAATGCGCTCGGCTTCTTTTTGGGCTTGAGCTAATTTTTCTTTCTCTTCAGCTAAGGCTTGGGCTGCTGTACGTTGTTTTTCTTCAGCCTCTTGAATGGCTTGAGCAATTTGATTACGTCGTTCGCTGAGGATATTTCCTATGGCTTTACGTCCGTAAAATACCAAAATGCTCACAAGAATAGCTAAATTGAGGATGTTACTTTCTAAGAAGTCGAAGTGGAAACGAATGAGAGCTTCCCCTTCAGCGTGACTTTCAGTGGCTAATAATAAAAAAGGATCGATCATACCGGTTATTGAAGTCAAGGGACAGCATCGTTATTTGACAAGTTCTGGCCCTAAGAGCTTTTCTAGAATTTGACGGCTTAAAACATCAACCTGTTGTTCTAGGGTTTTTAGAGCCTCTTGACGTTGCTGCTCAATTTCTTGGGCAGCGGCTTCTTTTTTGGCTATGGCTTCTTTTTGGGCTTCAGCGACAGCTTCTGTGGCAATTTTCTTGGCTTCTGCTTGGGCTGAGGCAACAATTTCTTGAGACTGCTTACGAGCATCGGCCAATTGTTGCTCATACTGGGCCGCCAGTTCTTTGGCTTGAGCTAACTGTTGTTGTCCACCCGTTTCTTGTTGACGGATGTAGTCAGCCCGTTCGTCTAATACCTTGTTTAAGGGCTTGTAAAAAATGGCATTGAGAATAATCGCCAACAAAACAAATTGCAATGCCATCATTGGCAACGTTGCATCAAAATCAAACATGGTTCACCCATCTACATCTTTGTCTCGTTTAACACTGGTTTGATGGAGAGACAGCCGAAAAGACTGTCTCTAATTTCCGTATCAGTCTTAAGAGAAGGGGTTAGCGAAGAGGAGAACGAGAGAAATTACAAGACCGTAGATGGTTAAAGATTCCATGAACGCTAAGGTTAAGAGTAGGGTTCCTCGAATTTTTCCTTCAGCTTCGGGCTGGCGAGCAATCCCAGAAACAGCCTGACCGGATGCGTTTCCTTGACCAATACCAGGGCCGATAGCAGCTAAACCAACAGCTAGGGCAGCAGCAATAACAGAAGCAGCAGCAATAGTGGGATTCATGTTAATTCTTCCTCGATTTTATTGATAGTACAAATTGCAAGCTAGTTGTCAGCTTAAAAGATTAGGAGCGCGAAGTTTCCCTGCAAAACTAAGGATGTTGACTTCTGTGGTTAGAACTCCCAAAGGGTAAGTTTTTGAGTCGTCACCGAAAACTGTTAGAATCTATCTTCTGTGGTCGACTTCTTTGTTATTGTCTTACGTTTTGGTCATTTTTGTGCAACAGATATTCTTCCTTGTTTCGTTTTGCCTCAAGAGATTTTACCGTTACCCGTGTTCCTCTTCTTCTTCGGATTCAATGGCCTCATGAATATAAGCACCGGCTAAGGTGGCAAATACTAAGGCTTGAATGGCACTGGTAAATAATCCTAAGGCCATTAAGGGTAATGGCACAAATAGGGGGACTAAAAATACAAGCACCGCTACTACCAGTTCATCAGCCAAAATGTTACCGAACAGACGGAAACTTAGGGAGAGGGGCTTGGTAAAATCTTCTAAAATTTTAATGGGGAGGAGAATGGGGATAGGTTGGATATAATTGGCAAAGTAGCCTAATCCTTTCTTACTAAACCCTGCGTAGAAGTAAGCTAAAGAGGTTAGCAGAGCTAAGGCGACGGTCGTATTGATGTCGTTGGTTGGTGCAGCTAATTCACTTTCTGGAATCTCAATCAGATGCCAAGGTAGCAAAGCGCCTGACCAATTGGAGACAAAAATAAACAGGAATAATGTCCCAATGAAGGGCAACCAAGGCCGATAGTGTTTTTCCCCTAGTTGGTTTTTGGCTAAGTCCCGCAAAAATTCTAGGACGTATTCCATGAAGTTTTGCATTCCCCCAGGTACCCGTTGAATGTTACGGGTTGCTAACAAAGAAGCAATCACCAACAAGGCAATGACAAACCAGGAGGCTAAGAATACCTGCCCGTGTACTTTTAAATTACCAATCTCCCAATACCAGTGTTTACCCACTTCTAAGGCAGCAAGGGGTAAAGTATCTAAAATGCGTAAACCATCTAACATTGTCATCAGTCTTTTTGGGTTTGAAACCCCGTCTTTGTAAGACGGCTTGACAATCCCCTTACGGGAAGCGAGTTTTGAAATGCCGATAAGGCGGAGACTCGCCAACTCGTTTAAGTCCCTTCCCACAACACAAGCTAAGATGTCCTGTCCAACAGCACCTCACCAATGAGGTTTACAGATAGTCCAGACTAGGGAAATATCTGGAAGTGTGTGCCAAGCTGTGTCTCAATGCGGTATTCACCACTTAGTATTTAGATTGGTCTAGATAATCCCTGCCCTAAAAGTACAGGGTTGGTGAATGGGTAGAATTTACCGAATCTGGTTACGGAATGGAAGTTTAATCGCTTTTTGGCTGTGGAGCCATTACACTCTGTATGGTGTAGGCGATGATGGCGACTTTATAAGTCAAAAATCCCAAGAAAACTGGGACAATCTGCAGTTGTTGCCATTGACTGGCCAGGATAATCATAGCAGCAAACAGAGCTAGTCCTTTGGTGCCAACCCTTTGTTTAGATGTACCGATTTTTTCTACTTCTCCCGCCAGCAATTTTAAATAAACAATGCCGACACAAGCTCCTAACAAGTAATTAAGGGCTAAATTAAGGGAGTAGAATATCCACACAGACACAAAAATAATTCCAGTTAGCACTAAACTCAACAGCAACAGGATACGTTGCAGTCGATAGTAGTCTTCCATGGAATCAGTTCGGGCTGATACAGTTTCGTCCGTTTGGGATGTGATTTCAGTCAATGGCATACAGTCACAAAGAATATGCTATGAAACGTCTCATAGCAAACCAGTGGTAATAATATCACGTTGAGGTGACAACTTAAACCTTGTCTAAGTTGAAACCCGTATATTGACTTAAGGAATTACAATAAAAATGTATTACATAGGAGATTAAACCATGTCTGATGAAGATTTAAAAAAATTGATTGAATCTAACGCTCGTGCAATTGAAGCATTAACCGATAATTTTGCCTCCTTTCAAAAAGAATGGCAAAAAGATCGCGAAGAATGGCAAAAAGACAGAAGAGGTATTTATCAATTATTAGGACAATTAACTCGTTCTATGTCTGATTTTTATGAAGTACAATCAGATTTTTATCGACGTTTTGACCAAATAGAAGAAAGACAAGCAAAGATGACTGAAATATTAGAGCGTTTATCTCCTCCTGAAAATAATCAATAAAAACCATATATATTAGGTTTTAACACTGTTAACCCCCTACAAAACATTATAATTACCGTAGGGGCATAATAATATTATGCCTTAATTAAATTGAAAATAGAAAAGTTTGAAGAACAAGGACAGGACTATTTTGTCGCAACTAGCGATCAAATACAAGGATTAGTTGCTGAGGGTAACACCATTGAAGAAGTTATCGAAATTGCTTCAGAATTAGCTAAGATTTTAATTGAAATGGATCAAGAGAAGCAACAAAAATATAATCAAATGACTGCTATTCCCGATAGTTTTGAATATCCTTTAATTGTAGAAGTATAATGGGAAGACTATCGGGATTTTCTTATAAAGTCGTGACCAAAAAACTAAGAAAACTTGGCTTTGAATTTTATCGTCAATCTAAAGGAGATCATGAAATCTGGGTTAATACTAATTCTAATTTAAGGACAACTATTCCACATCATAGAGAAATAAAAGATCGTAGGGGTATAATATTATTACGACCTCATACTGTTAACTTATTCTTATTTCTAATGTACGATAATGTTTGTAAATTCTTAGCAGAAAGATTTAGCCGTGATTTTGCTAACTGGTTATTAAATGAACCCATTGAACTCACAGAATTAAAACCCACAGAACTGTCATTAAATCCTATTAGAGCAGATTCTTTAATCTTTTTGCAATCAGAAGAAATTGTCCTACATATTGAGTTTCAAACCTCACCTGATGAAGACATCCCTTTTAGGATGACTGACTATCGTTTACGGGTTTATCGTCGGTATCCTAACAAAGAAATGTATCAAGTGATAATTTATTTAAAACCTAGTAATTCAGAATTAGTGTATCAAAATACCTTTGAGTTAACGAATTTACGTCATCAATTTAATGTTATTCGTTTGTGGGAACAACCAACAGATAGTTTTATGAATAACTCAGGTTTATTACCTTTTGCTGTACTGACTCGTACTGATAACCCCAGAGAAACCTTAACCCAAATTGCTGCTATTATTGATAGTATAGCCAATAAACAAAAGCAAAGTGATATCAGTGCATCTACAGCTATTCTATCTGGGTTAAAATTAGATCAGGATAGTATTAAACGAATTCTTAGGAGCGATATCATGAAAGAATCAGTTATTTATCAAGAAATTTTCCATGAAGGGGAAATCCAAGGAGAAAAAAGAGGAGAAAAAAGGGGAGAGAAAAGAGGAGAAATAAAGGGAAAACAAGAAGCTACAAGAAATATCGCTTTAAATATGCTTAGAAACAGCATGAATATAGACGATATTGCTAAACTAACGGGATTAAGTTTACAAGAAGTTGAGCAACTTAATTCATCTTTGAATACAGAGGAATAACACTAAATAGTAATCTTAATATGTTGGGTTTAAAAGTGTCAAACCCCTACAAAACATAAATGATTGTAATATTAATTTATGAGTTTCTAAATAAATAGGATAAGGAACTAGAATTGCTAATTTTTGTTGATTTATTATTTTTAATTCTTGTTGCGATCGCTGATAATATTGATCGTCTATATCAATAGCAGCATATAACGGCCCTGTATCTGCAATTATTCCTCTTGTTTTCACTTTTTCTTAAGTTATTCAGCAAAAAATTTGTCATGATTAATTGATATATCAGTTTTACCGCTTCCTTTCTCAGTAGGAGTAAGATGTAAACCCGTTTTAAGTTCCGTATTACAACCTTTTTCTTTGAGAAATACTAAAATTTCATCGGTTTCTTGTTCTGTTTGCAATGTTTTATTCTCTGTTGTATTAGTCAAGGTGAAACAAAAGAAGAAGCATTAAATAATATTAAAGATGCTATTATTGCTTGTTTAGAGGTTCGTTCAGAATTAGGATATGCTTTAACATTTTGATTATGAAAACTCTAATTACATTAAAAATAGAAAAGTTTGAAGAAAAAGGACAAGAATATTTTGTTGCAACTAGCGATCAAATACAAGGATTAGTTGCTGAAGGTAACACCATTGAAGAAGTTATCGAAATTGCTTCAGATTTAGCTAAGATTTTAATTGAAATAAAATAATATGAAAATCAGGCTATACTAAAGACATGGACTTTTCAGATACTTATATTAAAGCGTTACACACTAGAAAAATTTGTGCTATTATTGAATGATATATAGTTTTTCAAAGTAATTCATTGAGGTATCTAAAAATGAATACAGAAACTTATGATGATATATTCAGTGCAGCATTATCTTTATCTCCTAGTTCAAAAGTAATGCTGGCT
>JASJDD010000020.1 GCA_030065735.1 Crocosphaera sp. | reverse complement strand
TTGATCGAAGGCCACGGAAACTTTGGATCGGTGGATAACGATCCCCCCGCAGCCATGCGTTACACCGAATGTCGTCTGCAAGCATTATCCACCAACGCCTTACTTAGAGATATTGAAGCCGATACCGTCGACTTTGCCGATAACTTCGATGGATCGCAACAAGAACCCATCGTCCTACCGGCCAGAATCCCCCAACTCCTCCTCAACGGTTCCTCCGGTATCGCCGTAGGGATGGCCACCAATATTCCCCCCCATAACTTAGGAGAATTAATCGACGGGACCATCGCCCTCATTCGCAACCCAGAATTAACAGAAAAAGAACTGATTAAAATCATTCCAGGGCCAGACTTTCCCACCGGCGGGCAAATCCTAGGCCGCTCCGGTATCCACGACGCTTACACCACCGGACGAGGTTCCATCACCATGCGAGGCGTTGCAGAGATAGAAACCATCGAACAACGGGGCCGGCCTGATAAAGAAGCGATTATTATCACTCAACTTCCTTATCAAACCAACAAAGCAGGTTTAATTGAACGCATCGCTGACTTAGTTAACGAAAAACGTATTGATGGGATTTCCGATATCAGAGATGAAAGCGATCGCGACGGAATGCGAGTGGTGATCGAACTGAAACGAGACGCATACCCCAGAGTCGTCCTCAACAACATCTACAAACAAACCCCCGTCCAAGGGAACTTTGGGGCCAATATGTTAGCTTTGGTTAACGGAGAACCCCAACTCCTGACAATAAAAGACTTTTTACAGGTTTTCCTCGAATTTCGCGTCGAAACCATCACCCGTCGCACCCAATACGAACTCCGCAAAGCCGAAGAACGGGATCACCTCCTACAAGGGTTACTGATCGCCCTGGATAACCTAGATGCCGTCATTCAACTCATTCGCGGGGCTGCTGATACCAGTAGCGCAAAAGAAGAATTAGTGCAACAGTTTGGCCTCTCTCCCGTGCAAGCAGATGCTATCTTACAAATGCAACTCCGTCGGTTAACTGCTTTAGAAGCCGAGAAAATACACGCCGAACACGAAGAATTACAGCTAAAAATTGCTGACTTAAAAGACATTTTAGCGCGACGGGAACGCATCGAAGCCATTATCGAAGACGAATTAACCCAGATCAAAACCATTCATGCTACCCCACGACGCACCGAAATTGTCCACGACGACGGAGAAATTGTCGATACCGACCTCATTGCCAACGAACAAGCTATTATCCTCCTCACAGAACAAGGTTACATCAAACGAATGCCCGTCAGTACCTTTGAGGCACAACAACGGGCCACCAGAGGGAAAGCAGCAGCGAAAATTAAAGAAGATGATGTGGTTGAACACTTTTTAACCTGTTGTGATCACGATCAAGTCCTCTTTTTCAGCGATCGCGGGGTGGTGTATGCAGTGAATGCGTATCAGATACCGGCCGCTTCTCGAACGGCCCGAGGGATACCGATTGTGCAGATGTTACCCATCCCCAAAGACGAGAAAATTACCTCCATCGTTGCGGTGAGTGAGTTTAGTGAAGACATTTTCTTAGTGATGTTAACCCGCAATGGTTACATCAAAAAAACCGCCCTGTCTGCCTTTAGTAATATTAGAACTAATGGTTTAATTGCCATTTCCCTGGGAGACGGAGATCAACTGCGATGGGTAAGACTGACGCGAGAAGAAGATAGTATTATTTTGGGAACCCGTAAAGGGATGGCCATTCATTTTCACGCCGATAACCAACAACTGCGACCTCTGGGACGGGCAACCAGAGGGGTGAAAGCCATGAAATTAAAGAAAGGGGACGAATTAATTAGCATGGATATATTACCTGCTCAAGTCACCGCAGGAATGGAAGATACAGCAGAAGATGAAGACATTTTAGACAATGAGAATGAAGAGTTAACCGAAGAAGAGACCACTGGTGGACCTTGGATTTTAGCCATTACCAATGGAGGGTATGGCAAGCGAGTTCCCATTTCCCAGTTTCGTCTGCAACGACGCGCCGGAATGGGAGTCCGGGCCATTAAGTTTAAATCAAAAACCGATTGTTTAGCCTCTCTTCATGTGGTGAATGCAGAAGATGAATTAATGATTGTTTCTAACCGAGGGATTATTATTCGTCAAGCAGTGGATGCTATTTCCTTGCAGTCTCGCGCTGCTACGGGGGTTCGGGTGCAACGGTTAGATAGTGAAGATGCGATCGCAGCAGTTGCCTTGGTTCCTCCGGCCCCTGAAACCGAAGGGGAAGAGGAAGCAGAAGAAGTTCTCAGTGAATAATCTTTTGTTTAAGGGATCATTCATTGATCCCTGAATAATTTTTCATCAAAATCCTAAAAAACTAATGATAACAGGTAAAACATTTTGACAAGCTTTAGCTAATTTACTAACTGGTTCTAATCCTTTGGCAATAATTTCTAGAAAACTAACAGCCCGTTTTGCTTGATTTTGTAGGCTTTCATTTTCAGGTTCTTGACACGCTTCAGCAATTTTTTTGACTTGGTTAACCGCTTCTGCTTTGTCATCCTTATCTAAGTTATACTAATCCATGCTATTACTTCATGTTCAAAAGATTCAAAATCATAATCAAATACCATAGGAATAAGAAATATAGAAAAAATTGACCATATACTAGAGACAACAAATAAGACTAAAACCAAAAATCCTAAAATAATTACCCATCGCTTTTGTAGTCCTGCTTTTGCCCCGATAAACTTTGCATTAGTTAGGTTTGTATGACTAAAATCTGCGCTTTGTATCTGACAATAACTAAAATCTGCCCCTGATAAATCTTGTCCTTTAAAATTCGCTCCTCGTAGGTTTAAGCGTCGGAAGTTGCGTTTTCCATTATTATATTGTTGAATAACCTTAGTTGCTTTCATCGGGAACATCCCAAAGTTGCAAATTGTCCTTTATTGATTATAATTTATTTGAATGAATTTCCTCCTGTCTCCTTGTCCCTGATCTTTTTCAAACAAGAATCCTTGACTCCCTTAATTCTAAAGTATTAATTAAAAAAGAAACTCATTATGAATCAAAACATACTTTATGAAAGATTAGGAATTAAACCTAAGCAACTTCAAGAATTTTGTCGAACAGCAAAAATCAGTGAATTCTGTTTGTTTGGATCTATTCTCCGAGACGATTTTAACGCTGATAGTGATATTGATATTTTGGTTACTTTTGACCCTGACGTAAACATAAGTTTCCTACAATTTGTTGACCTTGAATATCAACTTGAAGATTTATTAAAACGAAAAGTTGATTTACTGGAAAAAACAACCGTAGAAAAAGACTTTAACTGGATACGTCGTCAAGAAATTTTAAATAACTATCAGGTAATTTATGAATCGAAATCTATCCTCTCTGCTTGATATTAATCAGATACCTCAAAAATTTATAATTATTGTATTTCATCTCGACAAATAAAGCATAAAGCAACTAATAACAAAATCATGAAAAAACAATTTATCAAAACAATTTTAACCATACCAACCCTAGTATTTTTTTTAGGAAGTTGTTTAGCTCAAGACAGTTTATCAACCGTAAAAAATCAGGAATTATCTGACAAAAAAGTTACCTTGTCTGACATATCTGCTACGAATAAAGAAAACTCTTCTTCTATGAAACCAATACCATCAATTGCTCAATCTAAATTAAAGATTACTAATGCAAAAAAAGGATGGAATAAAAACTTATTAGTTGAGGATGTTTTATATGATGTCTATATTCCTGCTAACTATGACCAAAATTCTCAAACTGTTATTAAGAGTCTTTTGCTACTTCCGGGGTGGAATTTTGCGCGAAATAGTTGGATTGAAAACAGTGATTTAGTCAAGTATGCTGAGGAATATGGCTATATTTTAATTCTGCCAGAAATGGGAAAAACACTCTATGAAAGTCATTATTATCCAGAAACAAAAATGAAGTGGAATGCTGTTCCTGGTGGTCAATTTATAAAAGAAAAATTTATCCCAACTATACAACAACGACATAACTTATTATTAATGGGACAACATAACACCATGTTAGGACTTTCTACAGGGGGTAGAGGTGTGGTATTAATTGCCTTAGAAAATCCCGATTTATTCGTAGCAGGGGCAAGTCTTTCGGGAGATTTTAGTCAAGAAAATATGCCCAGCGATAAATTAATGACCTCGGTTTATGGTTCTTTTTCTCAATTTCCGCAACGATGGAAAGGAAAAGATAATCCTCAAAATCGAGTCAATGAATGGAAAATGCCCCTTTATTTAGCCCACGGAACAGCAGATAAGATTGTTCCGGAATCCCAAAGTCGACTCTTTTATGATACTTTAATGAAGTATTATCAGGGGAATTCTCTTGTTGAATATCATGCTGTGCAAGGTGCTGCTCATGATTACAAGTTTTGGGGAGGACAACTTGAATCTGTGTTTCAATTTATAGATACAAAACAAGACGTAAACCCTCATCGATTCTTTCCATAAAAGCTACGTCTAAACAAGTTATTTTTTCTGTTAAAAAAGCTTTATCAATGGTGACAATTTGCGAAACATTGGCCACAGAATCCTTGGGTAAATCAGTTTTATTTTTAGGTAAATAAACATTCCCTGGAGCTTCGCCTAATGTTAGATTTGAATAACTAAGATAGGACGACGATAACCTGGTTCACTTCCCAAAGGTGATGGCAGATTTGCCCACCAAATATCTCCCCGATGAATCACCATTGTTCTGTCTCCAGAGAACTAAATTGCATTTGTGTAATATCTAAGGGAAGTTTACTATCTATGTCTTGATAAACTTGATCGAGCTTTTCTGTGATTTGAGAAGAAAGGGAGTTTTTTAGATAAGCAGTAATAGCTAAGGTATAAAGTTCACTTCGACTTATCTGAAGTTTTTTGGCCAATTCTTCTGCTTCAGTAAAAATGTTATCAGGAATGGAGATCGCTGTTTTCATAGTCCAAGATTTCTTCCGAGAGTAACAATAATTATTTTGTTACTCTTCTAGTATAATTCAGTTATACCAGAAATTCATCCTCAGTACGAACAAAGGTTTCTCTCATTTTTATCAACTTTGTGATTGTGGTCTAGATAATTTTTAACCCAATCACAAGCTTTATTCATCAAAACCTCTAAATCTTGTTCCCTGGTTAACTTTAAATGTTCTCGATCTAATTGCCACAAAATAACTGATTGATCTGAACTTCCTGTGGCTAAGGTTTGACCATCGGGGCTAAAACTTGCCCCATTAACGGCCATTTTATGTTCACTTAAATTGTCTAATAATAGTCCTTCCAGAGTCCAAAGTTTTGTAGTTCCATCACGACTCATGGTAGCGATTATGTCACCATCTGGACTAAAAGTGGCACTGTAAACCGAACTTTTATGACCTTCTAAACTTTGTAATTCTATTCCTTTAATTGACCATATTTTTGCTGTTTTATCAGCACTAGCAGTGACTAATGTTTGACCATCGGGACTAAAACTGACTTTAAACACTGAATCAGTATGACCCGATAGCGTTCGTAATTCTTTTCCTTGTCGTGACCAGAGTTTCACCGTCCCATTCTTACTACTGGTGAGAATTTTTTGACCATCGGGACTAAAACTAACCCCATATACTTCATCGTTATGACCTTCAAGGGTTTGAATCACCTCACCTTGTAAGTTCCAGAGTTTAGCTGTTTTATCACTACTAGCAGTAGCTATTGTCTGACCATCAGGACTAAATCTGACTCGCCAAATTTTATCTTTATGATCTTCAAGGGTTTGAATTAACTCACCTTCTAAATCCCATAGTTTTACTGTTCTATCACTACTGGCCGTCGCAATGGTTTTTCCATCAGGACTAAATCTCACATCCCACACTTCATTATCATGGCCTTCTAAAGTATGAAGTAATTTGCCCTGACGAGTCCACAATCTAGCGGTTTTGTCTTTATGAACTGTCGCTAATAATTGACCATCGGGACTAAAATTGAGTTCTGTAACAGCATCATCTTGAGGAATTTTGGTAAATAGACTGGTTTGACCCCTACTATTTAAGTTCCAAAGTTTGACAGTTGCATCTTTACCAGCAGTCGCTAACGTTTGACTATCAGGACTAAAACTAACGTCCCAAACCCAGTTATCATGGGCGTGAATGGTATCAATTGCTTTGCCATCAAGAACATTCCAGAGTGTCACTTTATGGTCACTGCTAGCAGAAGCCAAGGTTTTACCATCAGGACTAAAGCCAATGCTAGTAACTGTCTCATTATGACTTTCTATGGTGTCCAGTTCCTCTCCTTGAAGGTTCCAAAGTTTAATCATCCCGTTTTGACCTCCTGTGGCAATTTTTTGACCATCAGGACTAAAATGTACTGTCCAAATCCATTTTTTATGACCTTGCCAACTGTGCAGTTTTTTCCCTTCAATCGAGGAAAGTAAAATCATTCCCTCCATATCCACACTGGCTAAGGTTTGACCATCAGGACTAAAAGCGACACTCCACACACCTGTTTCATGGGTTTCTATGGTTTGTAATAGCTTCCCTTGAAGGGACCAAAGTTTTACGGTTCTGTCTTCACTGCTACTAGCAATGGTTTGACCGTCGGGACTAAAGGTAACATGAGTCACTTTGGCTTTATGTCCTGTTAAACTCTGTAATTCTTGGCCTTGGAGGTTCCAAAGTTTAACGGTTTTATCGTCACTCCCTGTGGCAATGGTCTGACCATCGGGACTAAAAGCGACACTCCAAATTAATCCTTGATGACCCTCGAAAGTCTGTATAAGTTCTCCTGTTGGTTTCCAAAGTTTAACCGTTCCATCCCCACTTCCAGTGGCCATATATTGACCATTGGGGGAGAAACTGACACTGTAAACAGGTCCATTATGGCCTGAAAATCGATTACGTTCTTGAACCGAGAGAAGGGCTTTTTGTAAGGTAGTTTTTACCTGATTGTTAATTGCGGTGTGTCCTTGAAGTTGTTTTTGTTGTAAAGGTTGTGCTGCGCGAATGGCAAACAGTAAGCCATCAAATTCTTTATTGCTTAAGATGAGGGCTTCGGAAGCACTATTGAGGGTATTGGTATGTCCTCCTAAAAATATCCTTGTAATATCTCTTTGATTCTTCACAACAACAGTCAAACCTACTGTAAGACAAATAAGGATAACTAATCCTCCCCTTTGTCGCTTCAGTTTTTTATTAGCTTGTCTTTGTTGTTCCGCTCGTTGTTCTGCTTCTTTACGGGCTGTTTTTTCAGCTTTTTGTCTTTTTTCTGCTTCTTCTGTTAATTTTTGAGCCGTTTCAATTTCTTTACGACGACGAGATTCTTCTTTTTCACGAAGGTCATCGCGTACTTGTCGACTGGTACTAATATAATCTTGAGTTATCTGATTTAATGACCTAAATTGACCATGTTCCTCTAGATAATTTTCAACGGCCTCTAATTTTGCACCACTGAGCAATAAACCAACTTCTTCCTTTTTACCCTCTTCATACCATTCCTGAGCATCTTCTTCAATACGTCGTTTTTGACGAATGAGATCACGGTTTTTATCCACCCAACGTCGCAACGTTGGCCAATGGCGAATTAAGGCTTCATGGGCAACGTCTACCACTGTAGTTGTTTTGATTGTCTCTGTGTCTCTACTTTGTAATTCTGAAGTCACAATTAATCTAGCTTCAACCAATTTTTGTAGCGCGGTTTCAATGGGAAGTTTTGGGGAAGACTGTTTAATTAAGTCTGATTTTAAAACCTGTCTACGAGTGTCTTCCGTTCCTTCTCCTAATTGGGTTAATTCTAAGAAGATGTGTTCCGTTGCTGTTTGTTCAATTTTAGTTAATTGCTTATAAATTTCATCTGCTCGTTGCTTTAATGCCCCTTTTACCCCTCCTAGCTTAATATATTCAGCCAAGGTTAACCGATTAAATTCTCGTTCACGCCACAATTGGGTGAGGGTATATTGCAACAGGGGTAAACTACCGGGCCCACTGACATCTTCTAATATTTTTTCCACTAACTCCCGTTGCACTTCTAACCCAACTTTATTAGCGGGTTGCAAAATGGCTTCCCTTAATTCATTGGGAGTCATTGGGGTGACAGTTTCCAAATTGTCTTGAATTTTTTGTGCTAATCCCTGATAATTTTGTTCAGCGCATTTACCAAAGAAATCAGCCCGTAGCGTAATAATGACACGGAGTTGACCATTGAGTCTGTTTAAAAGCTCAAATAAAACGTGAAAAAATCTTTGTCTTTCTTGATCTTTATGACAGAGGGTAAAAAGTTCTTCAAATTGATCAATAACAAGAATTAAACGGTTTCCTTGTGTTGTGGTTTCTATCAGTTGTTGGATGGTTGCGACGGTTTGGGAGATCGCTTCTGGCATGATACATTGGGGATGATCTGCCACAGCCAGGACTAAACTAGATAAGGGGTGTTCTCCTGGCCGAAAAATGCGAATGACCCAATTTTCGCTACCAGATATCCGTTGTCCTAAACTGATTTGATACAGGAGTCCTGCTTTAACGACAGAAGATTTACCACTCCCGGAGGCACCGACGACAGCCACAAAGTTACTTTTATCAATTTTTTCTAATAAAGTATCAATTAACTGAGTGCGTCCATAAAAATACTCAGGATCTCTATCATTAAATTCAAAGGATTCTAACCCTTTGTAGGGGCAAATTTCGGCTAATTTAATCCCTTGTTTAATTTGAGCTTTTTCCCCTGTTAAGAGAATTTCTCCTCCCCAATTGCGAAAAACAGGGCGTTGGGCTGATGTTTGCAACTTCTGGGCAATGGAATCTACAAGGGTATAATTGCTGACCCAAGGTATTTCTTGTTGCTCAGGATTGAGAATTTCTAATAACGCACCCCCCAGAATCCCATGTTTTCCTCCCCATTCTTCATAGGCTACTTCAAAAGAACGAGAAGCAGCAATTAAACAGCGATCTTTTGCTTGTCCTTTAACAAAAAATTCTTCATCTTCAAAGTTAAGTAATTCTCCACTATGACAACAATCTAACCAGACAATTTGTTGACGAACTGAACTTTTTTTTAAAATATTTCGTAACCACCCCATGGATAAACCCTGTTTAAAAGGACTGACTTCGCTGGTGGCTAAATAGCCCTCAAAAATTTCTCCAGGATGTTCATATCTTTGTCCATGACCGGCAAAAAACAGTAATGCAGTATCGGATAAACTACTTTTATCAGGAGGGGTAAAAAGATTAGCGATCGCTGTTTCTAATTGCTCAGTCGTTATAGTTCCTTGATCATCAACTTTTCGCTTTCCTTCTAGATAAATTTCTGGCAGACGAGTCACATGGAATTGTCCATATTTTTCTAATAATTGGGCAATGGCTTCCGCATCCGCAGCAGGAGTGGTTAAATTGGCATTTTTAGATGAAGCTAAACTGAGAAGAGGATAGCGATTAATCCCTACAACTAAGGCTTCTCTTTTCATAAGTTTTAAAGTTTTGTTGAGGAGTGGAAAAGATTCTGTAATTCTCGATTAGAATCAGGATAGGAGTTACACTGACCATTATATGCTTACTCATCGGATTAGGCCATGAATACCGATACTTCTGTTAACAATACTTTACTTGCTTTTTTACTCGCTCTTAAGGAGTTAGATTGTCCACTGACAACGGCGGAAAAAGAAAGGTTTTCGCAAGTTTTCCAGGGTCGATTGATTGATAGTAGTCCTGAAGTTTGGACTAATTTAATTCAGCCGGCTTTACAAAAAATATTGCAAACAAATTCCGCTTTTTATCATCGTTTTCAAGACTATAAATTGCAACTCGATTCTCTCGATGAACAGCCTCCTGGGGACTTATTACCCACGGAAGCAACCTTAGCCAATATTGCACCCCTTCCAAAAACGACACTGAATAGTTTTCCCATTCCTGTTCCTCAAGCGGATAATCGCAACACTTATGAAATTAGCAATATGGTTTATCGGGTGATTAACACCCCTGAACCGACACAAACTGCTAATAAACTAGGGTTGGATTCACTGTCTCAATGGCTGGCCAATCGGTGCAAAGTGAGTGTATGATGTTAAGTATTTAATTGGCAAGAAAATCCTTGCCTGATTACTTGACCTCGTATTGAGAAGCCTAATATTAGAATGGCTAATATTTTTTATCCTAATCTCGATCTTTTTAGTTACGATTTGAGGAGTGGTCTAGGGGATACCCCTGAAGAGATTGAAGATAATCGTGGTTTTTTTGTTAAAAAGTTCCCTAAACCCATTCAATCAGCCTTACAAACAGATTTTGATAATGAGATAGATAATAATTATATTTATCTGTTTAAGGAAAAATATCTTCCGCTAGAATTTAGCCGAAAAGATGTTACAGGATATGCTTATCCTGTTCAACTTAGTGATGCTTATGGATTATTAGTTGAGTGTGCGTCCGAACAAATAACGGAACCTCACTTTCCCGAATATTTTGCTGATTTAAAGTTAGAAATTACCCAAATTTTAAACTATCAAGTAGCAACCATTGGTCAAACTTGGTTAGTTTCCGCTTATTTAAACCCTGAAGAAACAGATGTTGAATCTATTGCTAAGTCCTGTTATCATGCGCTATTTCCTGAATTAAATTGGCCTGAAGAATTAGAAGGACAAGGAAAATTTTTGGGAGGTTATATTTTTCAATTATCCCGTCGACGACTGACCCGATCAATGTTATCTTCCAAGGAAGAAATTATCACAGCGAAAGATCATGTTATTATTATTCTTTATCGGGATCAACACAGTTTAGAATTATCCAGTAACTTTTATGATCATTGGATGCAGTTATTTCATTACTATCATAAAATCAGTTTTGCTTATGCACAAAGCCAACTGTTAGCGAAATCCATTAAAAAAGATTTTTCTGAAATTCAATCAGGAAGCGAACAAATAACAACAAGATTACATCAGAGAAAACAGTTAAATTCTCTGAGATTAATCATTGCTAACATTCAAGATAAACTGTCTGATTATACGAGAAAATTAAACGCCATTGAGATTCAAAAAGGAACGATCGAAATTAATGTAGAGAATTATGAAGAACGACTAAAAAAAATTATTACCAAAGCCAAAGAAAAAGAACTCAACTGTGATCTTAACTTTTTAGAAGAATTTAGTCAATTAGTTACTAAAAAATATCTAAAACAAATTGAAAAAAATTTAGAAAATCTAGAGAGAGGGTTCAAATTACTGGAAAATGAAATAAAAGCGGTTGCTATTCAAATAGAAGTAGAAAAAAGTGACCGAGAACGTAATTTTCAAACCTTACTCACCACCATTGGTACAGGAACCGCAGGAACATCTCTTATCCCTGAAAGCGAAAAGAAATGTGATGTCATTCTAGCGAAGGATTCCTTTATTTGTCAAACCCCTATTCTAAAAGGCCTTTTTGTCCCCCTATTATTAATCATCACCTTTGGGGTGTTAGGATTAATTATTAAGAGACTGATCGACTGGACTTTTGAGTAAAATAGTGAGAAAAATCAAACTAATTCTTAATAGCTAATTCTCCTTGTAGAAAATCAATAAATTGTCGGGCGGTTCTGCCGGATCTTCCATTATGTTGAGTCGCCCATTGTTTAGCCTTAAATTCTAACTCATCTTTATCTATTTGTAAATTGATTTGTGAGGCTAAATGATGCACAATTTTCAGGTAAGTATCTTGGTTAGCTGGTTCAAACGTTAACGTTAAACCAAAGCGATCACTAAAGGATAATTTTTCTTGTACTGTGTCCCAATGATGAATTTCATCAGCATCTTTAGGACGAGGGCGATCTTCAAAATATTCCCTAATTAAATGTCGTCTATTAGAAGTTGCGTAAACTACTACATTTTGAGCTTTTGCTGTTACATTTCCTTCTAAAACAACTTTGAATGCTTTAAAAGAATCGTTATCTTCTTCAAAGGATAAATCATCCACAAAAATAATAAATTTCTGAGCTATATTTCTCAATTTATCCACAATTATTGGTAAATTAGATAACTGAGACTTATTAACTTCTATTAATCTTAATCCCTGGGAATAATATTCATTCAATAACCCTTTAACCAGAGAAGATTTGCCCGATCCACGACTACCATATAATAAAATATTAAGGGCATTATAACTGGATAATAAAATCTCTGTATTCTTAATTAAAGTTTCTTTTTGTTTCTCATAACCGACAATTTCAGTTAAGGTTATTGGATCAGGTTGATTAATGCCAATTAATTGATTATTCTGCCATTTTAAAGCTTTATACTGGGCAAAAATTCCTGTTCCGTGTTGACGATAATGATTAGCTAATTGTTCTAAACAATTCTCCCAATTATTTTCTTGATGGAGAAAGGTATGATCTTTATTTTCAAATTGTCCAATAAAAGGAGAAAAAGGAACATTCGTTGCTTCTTTTACCCATTGACTAATTGCTTCTAAAGGAAGATTATATAAGGTGTTTAAAATACTTAAATCGTGTTGAGTTGCTTCAATTAAAGGTTGAGATAAGTCTCGTAAAGAATTCTGTTGAACTTGTCGACTAAAAGGATTATCATCAAGCAGAATTTTTCTAACAATATAATCTTGCCAACTCATTCCTTGAGAGGCTAAATTTTTGAACCAAAGACCATAAGCTTTGAGACAATTGATATCAATTGATGGCTGCTCACGAATATGAATTAAGCTTAAAACTTTGAAAAAAGCTTCTCCAACTTCATCAACAAAAATAGATTGATATAAAACTAAAGAAGCAATTTTTTGATGAATAAGATGATAGTAATTTAAGTCTTGATTCATTTTAATTAACCCAATTCATCTTCTAGTTTTATATATTTTTTGATACTTCCAATAATTTCCTGAAAGTGTGGATAGCCTTGTAAAATTTTCTCAATATTATTAAAACAGTATGTTAGAGCTTGACTATCATAAGATGGATAATTTTTTAGCACTTTAAAACTTTCCATTGTCTGGTGATTAGCGTCATTTTTTAAATAGTTTTGTAAATTAGTTAATTCAATCATGATTCGCAATTCTACAAAAGATTTTTTGATATCTATAACACGATCATGTTTGATGTTTGTATCAAGAATTTCAGAAATATCATTATCAAGAACTGTATCGTTTTTGACTGCACTAAGAATTTGGTTTAATACTTCTTTTACTTCATCTTGTATTGAATTTTTATTTAATATATGAGACAATGCACCAGCAGCAGTCATTCCAATTACGGTTCCAATTCCTGGTAGAATTAAGCTACCCACTGCTAGGCCAATAGCTAACCCAGTACCAGTACCTACAGCTCCACCAACAGCAGCAGCAGAAGCAGTAGCGGCCAGATTGGTAACATTGATACTTTTTAAAGTTCTAATCCTTGTATTTTCTGATAATGTGTTAGAAATATTAATATTGATTCTTCTGGCAACATCAGAAAGTATTTCTAACTTTTCTGCACTTGTAGTCATAAGATTAAGCTCCATTAGATATGAATGCTATTAAGCTTAGTATGATGGCCATAATGGCACAGGTAATTGATCCAATAGCAAATTTTTCTTCATCAAACAAATATGGATATCTAGACCCTGATAATTGTCCTTGTATTTTCATCAACGCTGAACACCCAAATATAATAGATGATAATAGTAGAACGAGCAGTAATGAGATCAATGTAAATGTTGATACTAATTCTGATTCTGTAGATTGAGAAAGATTATTATTTTGAAAGATATCGCCAATTCCTATAGCTGCCAGAGTGCTTGAGAAAAAAAATAACTCGCCTTCTTTAACAAGAGTAATCCATTTCCATTGTTGACGTTCTTGATGAGGAATCAGGAAGATCAAGAGTAAATTAACAAATAATGGAAGAAGAGCTAAGATTACATTAAAAAACAACCAAAAAATTACTTCATTAAATTTTTCTAGCATGGTTGGTAATTTATCTCCACAAAGTTTTTGGTTAGTTTTTGTTGTTTCAAAATTAATTTTGCTCCAATTCCCATGCACCTGCCAATGTATTACCACCACTCATCATTTTACTATAGTTGATTATTGTCCGCCAAATACTCAACTTTCACTACAAATTTTTTACAGAAGTTCCATAATCAGGCATAATTGTAAAGAAATAATAACATTGAACAAAAATTACCATAAGAGTAGAATGGGTAAACAACGGGTATTATCAGGAGTACAACCCACAGGGAATCTCCACTTAGGGAACTATTTAGGGGCAATTCGTACCTGGGTAGATAGGCAAGATAATTATGATAACTTTTTCTGTGTGGTGGATCTTCACGCCATTACCGTCCCTCACAACCCCAAAACCTTAGCCCAGGATACTTATACCATAGCAGCCTTGTATTTAGCCTGTGGCATTGATTTAGACCATGCTACCATCTTTGTTCAATCCCATGTTACGGAACATAGCGAACTCGCTTGGCTATTGAATTGTATCACCCCTTTAAATTGGTTAGAAAGGATGATTCAGTTTAAAGAAAAAGCCCTCAAACAAGGAGAAAATGTTAGCGTTGGACTGTTAGATTATCCCGTCTTAATGGCTGCTGATATTTTACTCTATGATGCAGATCAAGTTCCTGTGGGAGAGGATCAAAAACAACATTTAGAATTAACCAGAGACATCGCTATCAGATTTAATGATCAATTTGCCACTAAAGAAAACCCCGTTTTAAAACTCCCTGAACCTTTAATTCGTAAACAAGGGGCAAGAGTAATGAGTTTAACCGATGGAACCCGTAAAATGTCAAAATCAGACCCTTCTGATCTCAGTCGCATTAACTTATTAGATACCCCTGATATCATTAAAAAGAAGATTAAAAAGTGCAAAACTGATCCAATAAAGGGTTTAGAATTTGATAATCAAGAACGGCCTGAGTGTAACAATTTATTGGGATTATATACTTTATTATCAGGAAAAAATAAACAAGAAGTCGCAGCAGAATGTCTTGACATGGGATGGGGACAATTTAAACCCCTATTGACTGAAACAACCATAGAAGCCTTGAAACCGATTCAAGAAAAATATCAGGCTATTATGGATAATAAGGATTATTTAGACTCAGTATTACGAGAAGGGAAAGAAAAAGCCGAAACGGTTGCCCATCAAACCCTAACCAGAGTCAAAGATGCTTTAGGATACTTATCATTGCCAACTGATAACTGATAACTGATCACTGATCACCGACTCCTATTTGATAATTAAAATCTACCTAAACTATGATTAACCATTTTCGTCAAGCTGTCCAAAACAAAGAATTTTTGATCACCGCAGAAGTCACTCCCCCCAAAGGAGGAAACCCAACCAGAATGTTAGAGATGGCCAAACAACTCAAAGGAAGGGTTCATGGGGTTAATATTACCGATGGCAGTCGCGCTGTCTTAAGAATGTCCTCTATGGCTGCCTCTGCCTTATTATTGCAGTATGGCATTGAACCCATCTGTCAAATGACCTGTCGCGATCGCAATGTCATCGCCTTACAAGGGGACTTAATGGGGGCTTATGCCTTGGGATTACGCAACATTTTAGCCTTAACAGGAGATCCCGTGAAAGCAGGGGATCATAAAAAAGCACGAGCCGTATTTGAGCTAGAATCTGTCAGATTACTACAAATGATTGATAAACTCAACCGAGGCATTGATTTCAACGAGAAACCCCTTCCCGATGAACCCTTAGACCTATTTCCTGGGGCTGCGGTTGATCCTCAATGCGGCAGTTGGTCAGGGTTGCAGCGAAGATTTGAGCGGAAACTGGCAGCCGGAGCGCAATTTTTCCAAAGTCAACTGATCACTGATTTTGAACGGTTAGATAAATTTATGCACCAAATTGCAGCTAATACTGATAAACCGATTTTAGCGGGAATCTTTTTGTTAAAGTCGGCTAAAAATGCCCAATTTATTAACAAGAATGTCCCAGGAGTAGAAATTCCCGAAACCATGATTAAGCGTTTAGCCGAAGCAGAAGAACCCCTCAAAGAAGGAGTCAAAATTGCCGCCGAACAAGTAAAACTGGCGCAACAACTCTGTCAAGGGGTACATCTGATGGCGGTTAAACGGGAAGATTTAATCCCTGAAATTTTAGATCAGGCTGAGATTGAACCTATTATTTCTACATAAAAAATCTATTATTTATGGTAAAAAGGATTGATAGCATAGAAAAAGAGTAAACCTCTTTACTTTTGATACAATGTCTGTCGATCCGTCTCCCCTTCCCGTGATTTTTCAAGACAAAAAACCCCATTATCGTCGTCAGTCTAAGCGTCGTCGTTCTCGAATCAAGCGATCTTTCCGTTACTTTTATTTACGGTTTTTGCGGTTACGGGGAACCCCTCGCTATATTTCACGGGGATTAGCCTTTGGGGTGTTTGCAGGATGCTTCCCTTTGTTTGGACTACAAACCATCATTGGTGTGTTGTTAGCCGTTATATTTCGGGGTCATAAATTAGCTGCTGCAGCAGGAACTTGGGTTAGCAATCCTTTAACTTATGTCCCAATTTTTGCTTTCAATTATAAAGTTGGAGAATTGGTATTAGGCTTTGGAATTGGAGAAACACAAGTTAGTTTTCCTGATAATTGGCAATCCTGGACTGAGTTAAAAGAATCAGGTTTAGTCTTTTTAGTCACCTTATTTTCCGGTTGTTTAGTCGTGGGTTGGGTGGCTGCCGTCTTAACTTATATAATGAGTGTACACTGTCTATCTCGTTGGCGCAGAAGACGTTTTCAAGGGGAATAGGAGACTAAAAAACTGATCACTGATCACTGATCACTGACTACTGACGGCGCAAAAACGAAGGTAGGTCAACCTTTTCCCTGGCAGCATCTTCCTTGCGATGAGGATCAATACTAAAACTGAAAGGGACAGAACTACTGACTAATATACCCTTGGAAGAAATAGTTGTCTCCTCTGTAGGGTTACTATTTTCAGGATTATCGGAGGGGGTTTCCTCCTGGGGAGCATCGTGATTCTCAGATACAGATAGGGTTGGCTCTGGGTTAAGGGAAAATAACTCTTCTAAGGTTTGATCCATGGGATCTAATGATTCATCAGAGCAATCAAGTTCCACCGAAGAAGAACCCAGACTAGGGGGAAGCTTGTTTTCTAGGGAACTAGACCAAGGTTGAATGGACACAACATGAGGAGAAGTTTGATCATCAACGGTAGTCTGCCCTTTTCCTTGGGGAGCGTCAATTTTTTTAGCATGACGACTTAGACATTGATCCAATGCTGATTTATACTGTAGAGCGTAGCGTTGTTGTCGTTGGAGACGTTGCTGCAACTCCCTAATTTGTTCTTCCTTAAGGACTAGCTGGTGCTTATTTTGTAGCGATTCTTCTTTGAGTAAAGCAAATTCCCGTTCTAAGTGGGCAAAGGCTTCTTGAGCAGCTTGCAATTTTGTTTGTAAGGATTCTAGGTCACTTTGTTGCTGTTTTAGCTGAGTTTGAGAGGTTTGAAGTTGCTCAAGAAGATGGGTATTTTCCCCTTGGGTCGTTTGAAGTTGGTCTGTTTGTTGGGAGAGCAAGGAATTATGATGACGCGATCGCTCTTGATAGTCTTGAAGTTGTTGTCGTGAGGCTGCTAAAGCTTGCTCCAAAGTAACAATTGTATCAAGGAGTTGTCGATTTTGTCCCCGTAATTTACGGGCTAAGTTAAACCAATCTTGAGTTAAAGGAATGTCATGATCCTCAACAATGGAAACTTCGGTAATTTGCGACGATTCTCTGGTTTTGTTGTCCCCTGAGTCCATCAGAAGATCAGCATTAAGGGTTTCTGTATTGATGGGGTCAAGATCCCCTAAGTGTGGCTCAAACTCAGGTTGAATCGGTTGATCAGAGTGATAGTTACCCATAGGAATCTAACTTAACTTTAGCTATAGTAGTAAAGATGTGATTCATAGAGATTTAGTTTCTTCAAGGATAGAAAACAAAGAAGTCATTTGTTTCCTAACTTAAGGATAGACAGTATTATAGACAGTGAAGTGTCAAGGATTAGTGTTGGAGATAAAGAAAAACCTTAACATATCCACTTAAGACGTAACGTCTGTATTTTTTTCTATTTAAGGGGTATTTTATGCAATTATCATCTGATTCATTTTACCGGGCTGTTCAATATCTAGAACATCATCCAGAGTCTATCAGAATCAAAAAATTAATCTTTTGTATTTGTCAAAAAAGTTGGGAAAATGATCTCAATATCCTCAATGAGTTGTCCATGGAAAGTTTAGTTAAAGAACTGATTGCACAACAAGAAACCCTTGAACAACTAACCTTTTCTTTATATAGATTAGTTAAGACGCTCAACCGTCCTAAAGTTTATGCTGGAGTCGCTAAAGCGATTGTTGAACAAGTTGGACCGATCTACCGTGAAATCAATCAAGCAACAGAAGTGGTAGAAGTTCCAACCAATCCTCAAGAAACTCATGTTTCTGATAGTACAGTTCTTTTAGAACAAGCAGTTAGAAATTTATCAAATCATCCTGAAACCGCTAGAATTCACAAATTAATCTATGCTATTACTAAAAATAGTTGGGAAAATGATTTAAACCGCATTCAACATTATGGCTTAAAAAACTTAATCACGGAAATACTAGAAATTTATCCTGATTATAATACTCTCAAACAAGCTTTTATCCAATTAGTTAATAATATTAACAAGAAAAATTTATATATCGCCATTTCTAAAGTAATTCTCCATCAAATTGGTGGATTATACGATAATTTACAGCAAGAAGAAATGTTGCCTCAAGGCAGTTCCAATAACCATAGCACCCAAATTATTTCCATTAGTAATAGTAAAAATTATCAAAGTATGGAGCGGTCTTCTGAATCAGACTTTGAAACATCCGTGATTGATATCACCTCAGAACAGATGGTAACCGAGTTAAAACAGGTACAGCCGACACCAGTCCCCTCTCCCCCTAAACCAACCTATGATATTTTCGAGATTCGTCTCGAAATTATGCAATATACCAATCCATTACGCGCTAAAATACTGCTATTCTCTCTATTATTTCATCCCTGGGATCGCAGTGGACAAGATTGGTCAACTTTGAGAAGTTATACCCTTGATGATCTATTAGAGCAAATTCTTCAAAGTGGTCGTTCCATTACCGAGATTGAAGGAAAACTCTACAAAATGGCGAAATCTCTCAATGATTCTGATTCCCATCTACAAACAGCTAGTACCGTTGTTGAAGCCGTAAAACCCTTTTTATAATATTATTGCCATTCCGTCTCTATGAAACCCAGTGAACTAATTGAACGATATTCTGCCGGAGAAACGTTATTTAATGGCTTAAAGCTGCCAGGAATTAACCTAGTCGGTGCAGATTTGATCGGGATTATCCTCAATGAAGCGGACTTACACGGGGCTAATCTCTTATTCTCTTATTTTAACCGTGCCAACTTAACCCAAGCTAATCTCGTTGGAGCCAACTTAAGTGGGGCTAATTTTTCTCAGGCCGACCTCAGTGGGGCAGACTTACGGAATGCCACTCTCCACGGAACCCTACTACCAGGAGCGAATTTAAGGGATACGGATATTACCTTAGCCACTTTTCTCGATGCTAACTTAATCGCGGCCGATTTACGGGGAGCGGATTTAAGTGGGGCAACCCTCACGGGGACGTGTCTGAGGGGGGCAAATATGCGTCAGGAAAAGAAGAGCTACTATACTAACCTCCAAGCTGCTAATTTAGCTAGGGCGGACTTTCAAGGGGCAAATATGAAGGGAGTTGATTTGAGTCGAGCTAATTTGGTGGGGGCTAATCTCAAAGAAGTTAATTTAAGGGACGCTGATTTACGGAAAGCGGATTTAACCAATGCTAACCTGAAAGGGGCTTTACTGACGGATACGAATCTGACGGGGGCAAAATTAACTGGGGCGAATCTCACTAACGCGAATCTGGTTAGGGCGCAATTATCCCAAGCTGAGTTGGGGGATATTACCGCTAGAGGGGCGGTAATGACTCATGCTGTCTTAAATCGTGCCAATCTTCATCAAGCTAATTTAACGTTAACACGAATGAACCATGCAGATTTAAGTCGGGCTAACTTATCAGGGGCGAATTTAACTGATGCTGACTTAGTAGAGGCTTTCTTTGCACGAGCTAATCTGATGGGAGCAAATATGAGTAATGCTAATTTAACGAGGGCGGAGTTAATGAGTGCTAACTTGGCTGGTGTGATTTTACGGGGTGCAACTATGCCGGATGGGAAAGTTCATCGATAAATTGATATTACTTGCCTCTCTTAATCTTATAGGTAACTAAACGTGAGTTCGACAGAGGGGACAAACCGTTTTGAACTTCTGAACTTGAAATCAAGCCATGAGGATAGAGAGCGATCGCCAATTGTAAGCGATCGCCAAATAATTTTCCAATCAGATCCTCAGTGAGTTCAGGAACAGGTTTCCTGTCATCAGTATTGCCTCCTGCCCCCTGCCTCCTGCCTCCTGCCTCAAAATTAGAGTTCAATAATTCCCCCACCAAGAACAATTTCACCATCATAAAAAACAGCAGCTTGTCCTGGCGTAATGCCAAATTGAGGCTCGTTAAACTTTAATTTGACCCGATGATCTTCCATGGGAATAATGGTCACAGGAACCGCAGAGGAACGATAACGCACTTGTACTTCTGCGGTAATGGGGGAAGACGGTTCAGCTATCGAAACCCAGTTTAACCGTCCTACAGTACAATCAGAACGACCCCCCGCAGCGCGGTTGCCCACAATCACCCGATTCATCACCGCATCTAATTTAACCACGTATAAAGGTTCTGGTGCAGCAATACCTAACCCTCTGCGTTGTCCAATGGTATAGTGATGAACCCCTTGGTGAGTGCCTAAAACATTGCCATCGAGATCCACAATTTCCCCCTCTTTGGGTTTAATATATTGATCGAGAAAGCTAACCATAGACCCATGAGCTTCAATGAGACATAAATCTTGACTTTCTGGTTTACTAGCCGTTTTAAGCGCAAATTCTGCAGCAATGCGTCGGGTTTCTTCTTTGGTTTGTTCTCCCAACGGAAAAATGGTTCCGGCGAAAATGTCTTGAGAGAGATCGTATAAAAAGTAAGATTGGTCCTTATTGCGATCAACAGCCCGTAAAAGTTGATATCTTTCCGTTTGCTGATCATAACGAATACGGGCATAATGACCAGTCGCAATGCGATCGCAGTCTAATTCTTCTTGAGCATAAGCTAACATGGGGCCAAATTTCACCGCACGATTACATTGAGAACAAGGTAAAGGAGTGACACCAGATTCATATCCTGCGACCAAATAATCAACAATATTCGCTTGAAATAAATCTCTTGTATCCACAATATGATGGGGAATCCCTAACTGTTCACAAATAAACGCAGCATCTACCATTCCCTCTGAACAGCATTGTCCTTTCCCTTTCATTAACCATAGGGTTAACCCGATCACATCGTATCCTTGATGTTGTAAACTCGCTGCAGCAACAGAACTATCGACTCCACCGGATAAACCAACAACAACCTTCTTCATCGAACAAATCGGCTCTGAAACCCCGTCCCTTTGGCAAGCTCAGGAGAAGCCTTTAGCAAAGCGGAGGACGGCTCTACTACCTGAGTCTAGCATATTCAAGAAGTCAGAAGTTCCTCACTGCGTTCCGGCGCTATCGCACAGAAGTCAGAAGTCAGGTTTTAGACCCTATTATCTCGATAACTACTGAATCGCTACACCGTCTTCACGGGCGGCTAATTCTACCGCACTAGCCACAGCATGAGACACCCGATCATCAAACACCGAGGGGATGATATGTTCAGCATTCAACTGACTGGAATTAACCAAAGAAGCGATCGCTTTAGCTGCTTCTAAATACATATGCTCGGTAATATTTTTGGCATGACAGTCCAACGCCCCTCGAAAGACTCCAGGAAAGGCTAAAACGTTGTTAATTTGGTTAGGATAGTCACTACGTCCGGTGGCCATCACTGCTACATCATTGATCACTAACTCTGGTTGAATTTCAGGAATGGGATTGGCCATAGCAAACACAATAGGATCTTTGTTCATCGAGCGCACCATTTCTGGCGTGACTACCCCTGGCGCACTCACCCCTAAAAAGACATCGGCCCCTTGCATGGCATCGGCTAAGGTGCCACTGGCACTGACAGCATAGGCTTGTTTTTGAGGATTCAAATCTGTGCGAGTGTTAGAAATCAATCCTTTCGAGTCACATAACCAAATGGTGGTAGCTCCCGCAGTCCTCAATAAAGAGGCAATGGCCACGCCAGCAGCCCCCGCCCCATTAATAACGATTCGTACCCCTTCTAAGGGCTTCTGGACTAATTTCAGGGCATTAAATAAAGCTGCTAGGGTGACAATGGCTGTCCCATGTTGATCGTCGTGGAACACGGGAATATCCAATTCCTGACGCAATCGTTTTTCAATTTCAAAGCAACGGGGGGCGGCAATATCTTCTAAGTTAACCCCGCCAAACACTGGGGCGATGCGTTTAACGGTTTCGATAATTTCTTCTGTGTCTTGGGTGGCTAAACAGATGGGAAACGCATCCACGCCGGCAAATTCCTTGAATAACATGGCTTTTCCTTCCATCACCGGCAAAGCTGCTTCGGGTCCGAGATTCCCCAACCCTAACACCGCACTACCATCGGTTACTACTGCCACCGTATTATGTTTGATGGTAAGATTATAGACTTGAGAACGGTCACGGGCGATCGCTTTACAGATACGGCCCACTCCTGGAGTATAGGCCATGGCTAAGTCCCCTTGAGAATGAAGAGGGAGACGACTTTCTACGGTAATTTTCCCCTGACGGTGGAGTTCAAAGGTGCGATCGGAGACTTTGAGTATCTTAACGTTAGGAATTTCTCTGACAGCAGAAACAATTTTTTCGGCGTGTTCTTCACTCGAAGCTTCGACGGTAATTTCCCGTTGCGTAATTTTCAGGTTATGTTCAATCAAAGAAATTTCTCCTAAACTCCCCTGGGCCCCTGCAATAGCCTGGGTAACGTTGGCAAGGGTTCCTGCAATATTAGGTAATTCGATGGTTAATGCAAGGCTATAACTTGCGGTTGGGTTGAGGTTTGTCATGTAACTCCTTAACTGATATCAAGGGAGATTGACACTCTCTCCCTCCATATTTATCTTTGTTTAGTCTATAGCTTCAATCGGGCTATTCTAATTCTTTGAATAATAGTTTAACGTCTTGCTTACAATGAGTTGTCAACTCTTAACAATTAAACTGAAATCTCAGCAAAAACTGTCTTATCATGATTCATGGTTGCAATTAGTTCTAAGCTTATGTCTGTCTCTAGAGAGATTTACCAAAATAGTAAAACAGAATATCAAGATCATTTTTTAGATAATATCGAATCCTATTTACAAGAATCTATCACTCCCTTTGCTTTTGATATCGATCAATCATCTGATTCGTTAAAAAAGGCTTTACAAGGATTAATTGAACGCTCCTTACTATCCGTGAGAATTCCTAAATCTTGGGGAGGTTTAGGCTTAGACCCAGAAACTTTTTATCTACTTCAAGAATTACTTTCCCAGTATTCAGGGGCTTTGGCTTTTTTACAACTGCAACATCAAGGGGCTGTCCAGGCTCTGGTCAAGAGTGAAAATGAGGCTTTAAAACAACAATATTTGCCGAAAATTGTCGAAGAGAATTTATTATGTGGTTTGGGTTTTTCTCAATTACGAAGACAGGGAAAACCAATGATTACCGCTACTCCTATTCAGGGAGGATATGAGATAACTGGCCATATTCCTTGGATCACAGGATTTGATTTTTTTGATATGTTTATCTTAGGAGCTAGTTTACCTAATGGTCAAGAAATTAGGGGGATTGTTCCCTTTACTCCATCGTCTCAACTTAGGTTGAGTGAACCAATGAAATTAGGGGCGATGCAGTCAACTAATACGGTTACGGCTACCTTTGAAAACTATTTTTTACCGGTGGAAAATGTCGTTTCTATTGCTCAAGTAGGAGCCATTCATGAGAATGACAAAAAAGTTGTTCTTTATCCGAGCTTTTTAGTCTTAGGTTGTGCTAAAGCGGGTCTCGATATTGTTAAAAAGGTGGCCGAAACGAAACAGCTTGATTTTATTCAGGAAGCCTATGCTCACCTGAATGAAGAATGGCAGATTTGTCAAAGGAAAATTAGAAAAGTAATGACAATTGATAACCGTTCTTTTAAAGATGATTTAGAGTTAAGAGTCTGGTCAATTAATTTAGCTAAAAGATGTGCAGAAGCAGCCGTAACAGTCTCTAGTGGTGCTGCAAACTATTATAATCATCCGGCGCAAAGGGTGTATAAAGAGGCTCTCGTTTTTAGTGTTTTTGCTCAAACTACTGATATTATGAAAGCGACTTTAGAACAACTAATGTACAATTAACCTCAGCGCAATTACTTTATCTCCAAATTCGGCGATAATCAAATAAAAAACCTCAGTATTTCTGAGGTTAAGTGGGAGGAATCAGGATCTAGAAAAAGTAAAACGACACAAGAAAGAAAGTCGGAGAATTAATATTAAAGCTTGACTTGTTTTAATCTATCTCTATTCTTCCCAAAACTTGCTTATTTCAGATCACTTATAAGCAAATTAATTTTAAAAATACAGATAAAAAAACCTCAGTAATACTGAGGTTAAGTAGGAGAACCCATAATATAGAAACAGCAAAACGATACAAGGGAGAAACGAAGACGATTAATATTAAACAAGTTTTGAAAGAGCAAGTCTTTATCAAAGCTTGACTTGTTTTGATCTATCTCTAGTCTTCCCAAAAATTGCTCATTTCATATCACCGTCGAACAAATAAATTTTCTTTACCCGTTACCAGTTATTAATTATCGCTCACTGTTCACTGTTTACTGAAAAAACAATTCTAAAATCTCAATTATGATTTTCTTGTAACCAGAGACATCATAGCTATAATAAAATCCTCAATAGATGAGGATAACAGCCATTATGACAACCCTCCAAGGAAGAGATATCTTAGGAATTGGTGATCTCAGTGCAGAAGAAATGACCCAAGTGCTAAACTTAGGTGCAGAGCTTAAAAGTGGCCAGCGATCGCCCCGTTGTCAAAAAATCCTGGGACTGTTGTTTGATAAAGCATCTACCCGTACCCGTGTCTCCTTTAGTGCTGCTATCTATCAACTTGGGGGACAAGTCCTCGATCTCAATCCTAGTGTAACTCAAGTGGGCAGAGGAGAACCCACCAAGGACACAGCAAGGGTGTTAGATCGTTATTTAGACATTTTAGCCATCCGTACTTTTGAACAATCGAAGTTAGAAACCTTTGCAGAATATGCAAAAATTCCTATTATTAATGCTCTGACAGATTTAGAACATCCCTGTCAAATTTTAGCAGATTTTATGACCATTAAAGAATGTTTTGGCGAACTAGCAGGGAGTACAGTAACTTATTTAGGAGATGGTAATAATGTTGCTCATTCTCTCATTTTAGGAGGAGCATTAATGGGGATGAAAATTAGAGTAGCAACCCCCAAAGATTATCAACCTTTAGCAATGATTATTGAGCAAGCCAAACAGTTAGCTAAACCCGGATTTGAGATTATGATAACCGATGATCCGGTTGCTGCTGTTAAAGATGCTAATGTGCTTTATACGGATGTTTGGGCTAGTATGGGACAAGAAGCATCAGCAGAGTCGAGAATTCCCGTTTTTCAACCTTATCAAATTAACGATGAACTCTTAAATAAAGCTGATAAAGATGCTATTGTTTTACACTGTCTACCAGCCCATCGTGGAGAAGAAATAACCAATAGTGTTATAGAAGGAAAACAGTCAAAAGTGTGGGAGCAAGCTGAAAATAGAATGCACGCTCAAAAAGCTTTAATGGTTAGTTTATTGGGAATTTAGAATTGAGAATTGAGAATTTAGAATGAAGAATTAGAAGAGTATAATTAAATGAATTAAACCTGTAGGGTGGGCAATGTCTAAAATACGTTCTGGAGAAGATTTGTCGGCTTTTGATTAGCATTGCCCACCTGACGTTTATTGATAACCAGCTACTGAATAACATTTGTAACTAAATCTTACAAATAAGTAAACAAATAAATAACCCCTTAGAAAACTGATACAATAAAAGTATAAAGTTGATGGTAAGAATCAACAAAAAAAGAGCCGGGGACGATCTTGAACAGTTGAAAAAATACTGTTCAAAAAGGAGCATAAAACTAAAGTTCAATGATGAATTAGGAGTTAACAAATGGATTTAAAAACAACTTATATGGGAATGACTTTAAAATCCCCCTTGGTCGTAGGTTCTTGCGCCCCATTAAGTGAAGAAATAGATAACATCAAAAGAATGGAAGACGCTGGAGCAGCAGCCGTTGTTTTACACTCATTTTTTGAGGAACAATTACGACAAGAACAACTCGAATTACATCATCATTTAACCTACGGAACCGAAAGCTTTGCTGAAGCCTTAACCTACTTCCCTGAACCAGAAATTTTTCACGTTGGCTCTGAAGAATATTTAAACCATATTCGCATCAGCAAAGAAATGGTTAATATCCCCATTATTGCCAGTATTAATGGTTCAACTCTAGGGGGATGGTTAGATTATTCCCAACAAATTGAACAAGCCGGAGCCGATGCCCTAGAACTCAATATTTATTATGTTCCCACCGATTTAGACATTCCTGGGGGAGAAATTGAACAGAACTATTTAGACATATTAAAAGCCGTTAAATCAGAAATAAATATCCCTGTGGCTATTAAATTAAGTCCCTATTTTAGTAACATGGCTAATATGGCCAAACGGTTAGGAGAAACTGGGGCCGATGGCTTAGTTTTGTTTAATCGTTTCTATCAACCCGATATCGATTTAAACAACCTAGAAGTGTATCCCAACGTTCTTTTAAGTACCCCTCAGTCCATGCGGCTTCCCATGCGTTGGCTCGCTATTTTATACGGAAAAATTGATGCAGACTTAGCTGCGACCAGTGGGATTCATCATGCTTCTGATGTGATTAAAATGGTCATGGTCGGGGCAAAAATTACCCAAGTGGTCAGTGCATTATTGCGTCACGGTATCCATTATTTAGCCACCTTAGAAGAAGGAATGCGAAACTGGATGGAAGAAAACGAATACGAGTCCATCCAACAAATGCAAGGGAGTCTCTCCCAACTTCATTGTCCTGATCCAGCGGCCTTTGAGCGATCGCAGTATATGAAGGCCCTGCAAACCTATACACCCATCTGGCGATCGCTTCAAGAACCAGTGACCACTACCCTTAACCCGGATAATTAACTCAGGAGGTAGAGTTATGAACAGCAAACGGATTGGCATACTGACCAGTGGAGGGGACTGTCCTGGGTTAAATGCAGTTATTCGTGCGGTGGTTAAAGCAGCAGAACTCAATAACTGGGTGGTTTATGGTCTTCCCTACGGAACGGACGGTTTTCGGGATATTGCTAATGAAAAGTGTTGGCCAGAGGATCTGTTATTGACGGGGAAATGTTATCAACTTCCAGGAAGAATTCGCGGGTTAGACGTTTTACAATTTTTTAGTGGGAGTGTTTTAGGATCTATTAGTAAAGGACATCCCGAAGATCCAGAGGTCAAAGCAGCCATTCTCAAAGGCTACGAAATCCTCAATTTAGATGCTTTAATTGTTGTTGGAGGAGATGGTAGCTTAGATATTATTTATAATCTTGCTAAGGAAGGTCATTGGAATATTATTGCCATTCCCAAAACCATCGACAACGATGTTCCTTTTACAGAGTTTTCTGTGGGTTTTACAACGGCTGTTGAAATTGTCACTCAAGCATTATACGATCTGACCTTTACTGCAGCCAGTCATAACCGTATTATGATTGTACAAGTCATGGGTCGAGATGCCGGTCATTTGGCTCTACGGGGAGGGATCGCAGGAGGAGCCGATATCATCCTTATTCCTGAATTAACCCCTTATCTTAGCTTAGATGTGTTGGATGGTTGCTGTCATCAACTCTTAAAATTGCAACAGCGTGGTCGTCATTTTGGCCTATTGGTCATTGCAGAAGGGGTTAAAAACCAAAAGCAAGAAAAAGATCCTCATATTGCAGATTATCTCCTCAGACAGATTCAAGACTATAGTCAGATTCTTTGTCATGAGAAACATGAAGATTTTTGTCTGTTAAAAGATGTTGATATGCGGACGACGGTTTTAGGCCATCTGCAACGCAGTCATCCTCCGGTTGCTTGGGATCGCCTATTGTCAACCGCTTTCGGGATCAAAGCTATCGAACTTATAGAAGCAGAAAACTACGATCAGTTGGTGGTTTGGCAAAAAGGCCAGGTGAGTAGTGAACCTTTATCTAGTGTCATTAGTACCCTCAAGGAACGTCATCAGCAAAAAGTTTGTACGTCTCCTGTGGAAAAACATGATTGTATGGTCAAGACAGCGCGATCGCTAGGTATTTATTTAGGCGATCGCTAAAATATAGCAGTTCCCATACTGGTGAAGTACAGAAGTTATCCCTTTGAGGCAGGAGGCAGGGGGCAGGAGGCAGGTGTTAGGTGTACCTCATGAGTCCGAGAAACACTATAAAAGACCGAGTAGTATTGTATTGGGCCCTCATTAGTGGTGCAATTACTTGGGTTATTCGAGGAGCAAACCTCAAACCCTAATAATTTTCAATAAAGTAGACTGGCATAAACGCTAATATATCAGTCTATTTTAGTATTATTTAGGTTAAACTTGCAAAATTATTTTTTTTTGACTTCAAGCTTGTCTATTTATCTTCTGTCTTCTGTTTACTGTCTTCTAGATTTTCGTTTAAGCTAAAATTTTCCTAATATTCAAATTAGGTTAAAAAAAGTTGATTGATGGTGTATAATGAATGTTTGTGACCCCATAAGGAGAGGTGGCCGAGTGGTTGAAGGCGCAGCACTGGAAATGCTGTTTAGGGGTAACTCTAACGAGGGTTCGAATCCCTCCCTCTCCGTTTTAACAAAAATGTCAAAAGAAGTCCCCACCTAAAAATACTATCAGGAACATTCACATTTTAGGTGGCGATGAATTTTGACCAGTATATCAACGTGCGACAGCACAGCCTTGTTCGGCCATCTCTTCTACCATTTGA
>JASJDD010000019.1 GCA_030065735.1 Crocosphaera sp. | reverse complement strand
GACTTGGGGGGCAAGGAGGGCAAGTGGACAAGGCAGTAAAAAGCCGATGCTTTCGTCAAAAAATCTACCTTGTCTGCCTGTCGCCCCCCTCTACCAAGTCTGATCTTTACCCGAATCTTAAAAACCTACCCTTGTGAGCTCTGCTCCCCCGCCCGTCCCCTGCTCAAGAAAGCTTGTCTCAACAGACAATTTTCCGCGGGCCGAGCAGTATTGCCACACTACCCACCCATCCCAAACTTCCCTGTTGCTGAGCTTGTCGAAGTACACTCACTTAACCGAAATATTGATACACCCAATTGAAAACTGCTATCATTTCGGTAGATATATTTAAGCTAAAATTGTTATAGTTTTTTCCTAAAAAAATAAACGCCTTTTCAGTGAAATAAACAATAAATATCGCTAAAGACAGTGAAAACCGTGGTAAAAAAAGAAATAATTATTTTAATTTATCTACAAAATATATAGCAACAGTTATTGACACCTTATTTGAAACATTTTTAATATAAAGTTGAGCATCAATTTGCTTTAACCAAACCCAACTTTAATATTTTCAACAATCATGAACAAACAATTAGGCCAAGATTTTGATGAACTGGAAATTGCTGATTTAATTGAAGAATCAGTAGCTAATGCAGCCCAAAGAAAGCAACAAATGGACAATTCTTTAGTAGATATTTCTAAAGAAGAAGCTACAAATATTAAAGGTGGAAAGCTTTCTCCTATACCTATAATATTAGGTTTTATTGAAGAAGTCACTGAACCCTGGTTTTAGTTAACTTTGCGGGTCATCCCGCAATTAACTTTAATTAATTGTTTAGACTACTTACGAGTGATAATTTATAGAGGATGTTAAAGTGCAACATGATAACGTAAAGACAACAACTCTATGTCCAAGTTCTAGACCAGAATTACCCAATAGTGTTATCTTTGGTGTGATTAGTGGAACAGTGGAAAAACCGAATGTTAATTATCTAAAAAAAACCCAACCAGTAACAGAGAAATTACTTAAATTAGCTTCTCCTGTAACACCAGCAGAGGTTTTTCGTACAGCGAGTTCTTGTGCTACCAATAAATGTCAACATTTTGATGGAAATAATTGTCGTTTAGCGCAAAGAGTGGTTGAAAAATTACCCATTACAGCCGAAAAACTACCTCCTTGCGCTATTAGAAAAGATTGTCGTTGGTTTCAACAAGAGGGAAAAGCAGCTTGTCTTCGTTGTCCCCAAATTATTACGGATAATTATCATGCTTCTGAGTTAGTTCGTGAAGTATCAATGCCTACTACTATTGGAGAATAACATTATGTCTGTTAAAAATGTCAAAGCTTTTTATCAAAGATTAGCCCAAGATGAGCAGTTTCGCTCTAAACTTCAAGAGGTAAAAAGTAAAGAAGAATGTAGTCAATTAGTACAACAAGCTGGGTATTCTTTTACTCAAGAAGAGTTTGAAACTTACACGGCTGAATTATTAGAATCCAGTCTTAATGAGGAAGGAGAATTAAAGGATCTCAATGAAAAAGAATTAGAAGCTGTTTTTGGCGGAATTGTTAGTAAAATGCCATCTCCTCCCATTCAAGCTCTCTATGGCGTTATTTGGCCTCCTGATTATCCTCAACCTCTTTATGGTGTAATTATTGATCAATAAAACAACTTAAATATTCATATCTAAAGCAACCATAGGAGTAATGAATGTCTTTATCCAATGTTAAACGTTTTTACCAAAGATTATCTCAAGATGAGGGATTTCGCAATCAACTTCAAAAAGTAAAAAACAAAGAAGAATGTAGTCAATTAGTACAAAGACATGGGTATTATTTTACTCAAGAAGAATTTGAAAATTATACCTCAGAATTATTAGAATCTAGTCTCAATGAAGAAGAAGGATTAAGTGACCTTAATGAAAAAGAATTAGAAACTGTTTTTGGAGGATCTATTCCCTACTTGAAGCCATTTCCATGGCCTCCAATCATACCAATGTATGGAATTCCCCCTACGGATATTTTATCACAATAAAGCCTTATGGTTTGTTGTTGAGATTTAGCCATAACCTAAGTAGGCTCAAATATGACAACAAACCTTTTTTATAAATGAATTTAAGGTTTAATTAAATAGTTTAAAGAAAAAAATTATGACAGAATATCGCAGAATTAGTTACGCAGTTTGGGAAATTACGCTTAAGTGCAACCTTGCTTGTCAACATTGTGGTTCTCGCGCTGGACAGAATAGAACTAAGGAACTTTCAACCGAAGAAGCACTTAATTTAGTGCAACAAATGGCTGAGGTTGGTATCAAGGAAGTAACCCTGATTGGTGGCGAGGCTTTTCTCCGTTCGGACTGGTTAGAAATTGCCCAAGCTATCACTAAAGCGGGTATGGTTTGTGGGATGACAACTGGCGGTTTTGGTATTACTTTAGATACGGCTTGTCGCATGAAAGAAGCCGGAATTCAAGTGGTTTCTGTTTCTGTTGACGGGTTAGAAGAAACCCATGACTATCAACGAGGAAAATCGGGGGCTTGGCAATGGGCTTTTAAAACCATGAAAAACCTAAAAGAAGCAGGGATTCGGTTTGGTTCTAATACCCAAATTAATCGTCTTTCTGCACCAGAATTTCCCCTAATTTATGAGCGTCTTCGAGATGCAGGAATTGCTGCTTGGCAAATTCAATTAACCGTTCCTATGGGTAGGGCTGCTGATAATAATCATATCCTTTTACAACCCTACGAATTATTAGATGTTTACCCTATGATTGCCAAGGTAGCACAACGGGCAAAACAAGAAGGTGTGCGTGTTCAAGCAGGTAATAATATTGGTTATTACGGACCTTATGAAAGATTACTTCGTGGGGGTGATGCTTGGTCATTTTGGCAAGGCTGTGGTGCAGGACTTTCGACTTTAGGTATTGAAGCTGATGGTGCTATAAAAGGTTGTCCTTCTTTGCCCACTTCTGCTTATACTGGGGGTAATATTCGTGATTATTCTCTGAGAACAATTATTGAAGAAACAGAAGAATTGCGGTTTAATTTAGGTGCCGGAACTCCTCAAGGAACTGACCATCTTTGGGGTTTCTGTAAAACTTGTGAATTTGCAGAATTATGTCGGGGGGGTTGCAGTTGGACAGCCCATGTTTTCTTTGATAAAAGAGGTAATAATCCTTACTGTCATCATCGGGCTTTAACTCAGAAAAAACGGGGCATTCGTGAGGAAGTTACTCTCAAATATCAAGCCAAGGGAAATCCTTTTGATAACGGCGTATTTGAGTTAGTTGAACAACCTTTTAATAGTCCTTTTCCTGAAGAAGATAAATTACGGTTTACGGCTGATAAAATTCAATGGCCAGCTAGTTGGGAAACAGAAGAAAATAAAGCTTTATCTTTAGTCAGTGCTAATCATTAATTTTGAGGATAATTTATTATGGAAAATAATTTAATTGAGTCTAATACAGAATTAAATCAACCCATTTTACCCCGTTCTGCTTGGGTGAGTAATGTGGCTTATTTACGGGCTTTATTTAAAGCGAAGAAAGCTTTAGATAGAATTGAAAAAGAATCAGAGATAAATAAATAAATTATCTTTAATTTCTCTAACAAATTTATTGAATATAAACTGAACCAAAAAAGATGATAACATTATTGTAGGGTGGGCATTGCCCACCCTACAAGCTTTTGAATCATCAAGATTTTTAATACTAATATTAGTAATACTTATAGTGTAAGAGTTTTTTCTTTTTTAAACTACAAATGTTATTGCTTTAAAAAATAAAAACGATAGAATAGAAGGATTAAAAAGGTTACGCTTATCCTGGAGTATTCCCAATGAGCAGAATTCAAATTTTAGACTTATCTACTCATAGTTCTAATGATAACAGTGAGATCGGAGAACTATCAGAGCAAGAACTTCATATCAAAGGTGGGTTATTAGCACCAATCTTACTTTTATTCGCCAACCCATTCGCATAATCTAAGATTGATACATAGTAGACTGCTAAAAATACAGATTCTTAGCAGTTTACGTTGATATTAATTCTGGTTTTTCTCCACTTTTTCTACTGAGTTGTTTATTATTTGAATTTCTTGAAGTTTCCCCTTTAACCATTCAGAAAACAAATTACCTAAAATTTCATAACGTTTCTTTTCATTTAATTCTGGTTCAATAATAGCTTCAACCAACAATAAATGAACTCCTTGGGATGTTACAATGGGTTTGAGCAATTGAGGTGGCTTTGCAGCAAACACAGCAGCAGAAATTTCAGGTTTTAATTCATGGCGTTTAACCCTTCCTAAATAACCTCCTTTACGTCTTAATTCTTCATCTTGTATATATTCGTGTGCTACATCCCAAAAACTCATTTCATCTTCGTCAATAGCATAATATAATTCCATCCCTAAGTCTTCATCGTCTAAGATAACTTCATAGATGATTGCTTCAGTATAATCTAACTGATTTTGATAAAAATAAGGTTCAATCTTATCAGAAAAAAGATGGTTAGCTAATTTTCTTGACACAATACTAAAACATAACATTTCTTCAAAATCTTCTACAGAAAGTAGATTTTTTTCTAACCATTGATGGGTATCACTAGCACTGTGAAGATTATTGAGTAACCGAAATTGATCCGCTGCTTTTTGTAGTTCTTCGGTTTCTATTTTAATGTCTGTTGTTTCTGCTTCTTCAGTAATAACTGTTCGTTTAACAATTCCTTCAATCATTTCTGGGACTTTGCCAGATAATTTAATTTGTTTAAGAATATCTTGATCAGTAATAGCGATCGCTGATGACATAATTGCATTTTGCCTTTAAAATCTTCATATTTAATAGTAATACAAATTCTAACTTTAAGTTAAGTTATTATCAAGATTTTTCCTAAGCCAATTCTTGAAGTTTCTGATGGCTTCACTTCTACCAAGCTTTTGACTTTGTTCAACATATTCATTAATCAAATCAACAATAGGGATATGGTGAAAATTCGGACTGGTTAAAGACTCAATATATTCTCTTTCTTGTAATAAATTAATCTCTAAACCACTTTGAGTATAACGCCAAAGTTCCCGAACTCCCAAAAGTCGATAATTATCTAAACGAGTTCGGGAAGTAATATCAATTTCTATGGCTAAATCTGGCGGAGGATCAATTTCTAAATTTAGTCTTTTTTTTCCAATAACGGATTGATAGTTTTCAATATAAAAACAAGCATCAGGTTCAACTGCTTGATTCATACGCTCATTTTTAAATGTTGTTGAGCCTAGTGTTTCAAAATTAATATTGAGTGTCTCTAAGAGCATTTTAATAATGTCTCCAATGATTTCTTTATCCTTTTCATGTTCAGGTAAAGGCACCATAATTTCTAATACTCCGTTACTGTAGGATAATCGAGAAGCACGACTTTCTCCTAATTCTGATAATATTGCCTCAAATTTTTGCCAGTTAAGCTCTTTTAAAACTAATTGTTGACCCGGATGCAAGATGATTTGTTCTAAGGCTAATTGCATGACTTTAGCTGGAAATGTTTATTTCTTAATTTAATTATTTTGATTTATTTAGTCACACTATTCTAACACGCTTTACTCTGTACATTACAAAAACCTTGTACCTTGTACATTAACTCATTGTAATATAACTATGAGTTTAAAACAGGCCGTAACTAGAGATGACATAATTTTAAAAAGAAATAATTAATTTAATTTTGTCGTTCATACTGCCACTAATTTATAGAAATTATTGATCGAGATCACAACTCAATATAAGTTCAGATCACATTTAACTATCTTAGCAATCAAAAAAGTAATTTTTAAACAAAAATATCAGGAAATAATTAATTTAATTGTTATTAATTGAAAGTATTTTAAGGATTGACGCTACTAATGAATAGTTGATATCTTATAGATAAAGAAAGGTAAAGTTAAAGCTTTTCTTTGTAAAATACAATTAACTAAGGAGAGAAATACATTATGTCTCGTATTGCAATTAATGATTTGGAACTCAATAACAGTCTTCTTGAGCAAGTATCAGATTCAGAGCTTGACGATATTCTTGGTTTAGGAAAAATTGCTATAAATTTATTGGGTGTTGAGATTTTATCAATTAGCTGGGAATAATGCTAAGCAGCAATAATTGATATCCTAAATTTGACGGGGAGAGCATTCGACTATCGAGTTTTTTGCTCTCTCCTTCTTTAGATCATATTTAACCCTCTGAGTAATCAGGGAGGTGGTTTTAAAATACAAATATCAGAAAATAATTAGTTCAATTATTATTAATTAAAGCCCTTTTTCCTATTGACATTCCTAATTTATATTTGATATATTATAGCTCAGAACAGCGAAATTAAGCTTTTCAAACAAAAAAATTAAATGGAGTAATCTGTTTATGGCAAATATTACTATCTCTGATCTTAAAAAGATTAATTCAAATGATTCAAATAATTCTAGTAATTTTAGTTTTTTATCTGATATATCAGTCAATGATATTAAAGATATTAAAGGAGGATTTATAGAAACTCCAATAGGTTTTGGAGTATGGTGGTAAAGCTGAGTTCAATTTGGATGTAAAATTAGAGATTGCTGGAAATCTTTACTTTGAATTGATGGAAGAATTTGAGTTGTAAATATAATGACATTTTTTTTATATTTATGGCTCAAATATCCTCTCTTAGATAATTTAAAACATAACCATAAGTTGAAAAGTTATCTGACTTTGCTTGGTGGCTTTTTGGATAGTCAGTTTATAAATAATCTATTTTAGCTTCAATCAAGATAAAAATTTATGTTGTTTGAAGCTATTTTTTTCTTATTATTACATTTTAAATCCCCCATTTTGCAACTTCTTAAAGGGATCAAGTACAAAATCAATAATACGACGTTGACGGATAATAACCTCTGCTATAGCTGTATCTCCTGGACGTAATTTAATACACTCATCAGGGGTTGGCATACAAGCTGTATCAAGCTCAATTATTAGGTCATAAACTAAAGTTTTACCATCAGAGTTTTCAATTTCTTTGGTAGTGGGAGAAACCTTAATTAATGTCCCTTCAATGATACCAAAATCTTGAAAAGGATAAGCATCAAACTTCATTTTTACTGGCATTCCTTGACTTACAGAACCACTTTCTGCTGTGGCCATTTGCGCTTTTAAAATCAAACTGGTTCCTTGAGGCGCAATTTCTAAAATACGTTTACCCGGTTGAACAACTGCTCCTTCTGCATCAATGGGTAAATCAAAAACTGTTCCCTCAATGGGTGCTTTTACGACTCGTTGACTTAGCTGATATTCTAAACTTTCTATTTGACTTTTTGTCTGTTTTATGTCTGAATTTAGGGTGGTTATATCTCTTTGTATCGTATTAATTTGTTCTTTATTTTTCAATAAAGAAAGTTCACCAGATTCCTTGATACTTTGATAACTATTTTCTTGTTCCCTTAGTTTTAATGCTGCTTCTTGAATGGCTCCTTTTGCTTCTTTCATCGTTCGTTGATAACTACTTTTTTGCTCAGCTAAACGATGTTTTGCTGTTTCAATATCTGACTTTAATTGTTCATAGGTTTTTTTTCTTTCTTGCAAAGCGTCTTCTTTTTCTACGACTTGAATCTGAGAAACAATTCCTTCATTAACAGCTGTATCATAACGATCTTTAACTTCTTGAGCATTTTGTAACTGAATTTCTGCTAATTTAATCGCCTCTTTATTATATTCTAAATCTTGTTGAGCTTGATCAACTTGTGCTTGTTTTTCTGACTGCTGTAAATGATAGGCATTTCTCAACATTAATAGATTAGATTTAGCTTGATTAACTTGGGCTAATTTCTCTAATTCTTGGGATTGATTTTGTTGCTTTTGCGTTTGAAAAACGACCTGTAACTGTTTCTCTAAAAGTTTTAATTGTTGTAACCTTTGTTCTTGTCCTTCTAGTTTATTTCTCTGTTGTTTTAAATCTGCTTGAATTATGTCAGATTCGATTTCCATTAATCTGTCTCCAGCTTTAACTATATCTCCTTCTTTAACATTAATTAAAGACACCTTTCCTTCCACGGGTGCATCTAACTTCAAGGTCTTTCCTTTGGGTTCTAATTTACCCTTTGCTGTTCCCGTTTCATCTACTTTTGCTAACATCGCCCAAGGTAAAGTAATTCCTACAAAGATAACTAAAAAGTAGAGAAGTCCTCTAGTCCAAACACGGGGTAAACTATCAAGAATTTCTTTAGTTGAATTTGACCAATCATCTTGATAATTAATATTAGTTTTAAGTCCTGGAGATAGATTGCTTTCTTCTTCAGATTGGTGATTAGTGTGTCCGTTTTTAGCTGCATTAGTCATAATTTTAGTCCAAATAATTGATAAATTGTAGACAAAAAGATTAAGGAGTTACGTCTAATTGTTGTTGATTGAGATAGTAATAATGTCCCTGTTTTTTCATTAATTCCTCATGGTTTCCTTTCTCGATTAATACTCCTTTATCTAATACTAAAATTAAGTCTGCTTTTCTTACAGTAGAAAGGCGATGGGCAATAACTAATGTGGTTTGGTGGCGTAAAATAGAGTTTAAATTAGTTTGAATAATACGTTCTGATTCAGCATCTAAATGGGAGGTTGCTTCGTCTAAAACTAATAGACGAGGATTACCTAATAAAGCACGAGCGATCGCTAATCTTTGTCGTTGTCCTCCTGATAGCATTCCTCCTCCTTCTCCTATTTGAGTTTCGTACCCCATTGGTAATTTTTGAATGAACTCATGGGCCCCTGCTAATTGAGCAGCTTCGATGATTTCTTCTAGGGTAGAATCAGGATGAGCAAGACTAATATTTTCTCGAATAGTTGTCCCAAAGAGAAAGGTATCTTGGTCTACCACACCAATTTGTTGTCGTAAGGAACCCAAGGCTAAACTATTAATATCTTGTCCATCAATTAAGATTTTTCCATCCGTCGCAGGATAAAGTCCTAAAACCAGTTTAGAAATGGTTGTTTTTCCTGAACCACTGCGCCCTACTAAGGCAACTGTTTGACCCGGTTTAATCTTAAAACTAAGGTTTTCTAGCACATTTACATCACTTTCTGGGTGATAACGAAAGGTGACATTATCAAAGTGAATATGTCCCTTAAGACGAGGTAAAATTTGTCGTGATTGTTGCTGTAAATCTTCTTCTGGTTCGTAGTCAAGCACATCATTTAGTCGTTCCACAGCAATGACGACTTCTTGTAATTGTTCCCACAATACCGTCAGTCTTTGGAAGGGACGAATTACATTTCCAAATAACATATTAAAAGCCACTAATTGTCCGATGGTTAATTGATTTTGAATGACTAACCATGCGCCATACCAAAGTAAACCAGTGGTGGCTAATGCTTCAATTCCATTACTAAAAATTTGCAAACGGTTGCCAATTACTTGACCTGAAAATTGTTTAGTAATTTCTTTATGTAAAAGTTCTTCCCAATGCCAACGAACTGTTCTTTCAACGGCACTAGATTTAATGGTTTTTACCCCACTTAAAGCTTCAATGAGATAACTTTGTTCCTTGGTCATTTCTCCGAAAATTTCTCTAGAAATTCGCTTTAAAAATGGGGTAGCAACTAAAGCTAATATGAAAAACGGCGGAACAATAGCTAAGACCAAAAGTGCCATTTTCCAACTATACCAAAACATCAATCCTACATAGATAAAAACGGTAATTAAATCTAGTAGAATTGATAGTGCTTCTCCTGTCAAAAATCGTTGAATTTTGCGATTTTCTTGCACACGAGAGATAATATCTCCTACATAACGAGACTCAAAAAAGCCCAAAGGTAAACGTAATGTATGATTAATAAATGCCACAATCAAGGTAATATCTATTTTATTAGCAGTATGGTCTAATAAATATTGACGTAACCCCATCATAACCACTCGAAATAGACCAAAAATGATTAATCCTAACCCGACTGCGAATAAAGTAACACCCGAGCGCTGAACAACCACTCTATCTAAAATTAACTGGGTAAAAATTGGCGTAATTAATCCAAAAATTTGAATAAATAAAGAGGCGATAAATATTTCAAAGAGAAGTAATCCATGAGGTTTAACTAATTCAAAAAATTGCCAGAAAGGGGTCTTAATTTCTTGAGTCTTTTTTAAAGAAACTGTAGGTTTTAATAACAGAGCATAACCTGTCCAATGTTCTTTAAACTCCCCATGACTTAGGGGTTTTTGACCAATAGCAGGATCACAAATAATAACTTGTTTGTTAGTAATTTCATAAACAACAATATAATGTTTTCCTTCCCAATGAACAATGGCTGGAAGTTCCTGCTGGGCTAATTTATCTAAACTTGCTTTAACCGGTCTAGGAGAAAAGCCAATGCTTTCTGCTGCATGGCAAAGCCCTTTTAATGATGCTCCATTTCTATCGACATTTGCTATATCTCTAAGACGATTAATACTCAGTTTTTTACCCCAATAACGGGCGATCATAGCTAAACAAGCAGCCCCACAATCAGAAGCACTTTGTTGAGCATAAAAAGGATAGCGTCGCCATACTTTTTGGAGTAAATGCGTTACTTTTTGAGTTGGGGTAGGAAAGTAAGCTTTATTAATAATTTTTTGAGATTTCTTCTCTACATTTTCAGCAGATACATTAATGGGTATATCGGTTGAGAATTGCTCAATATTTGTCGAATTTAATTGATAATTACGTTGTTGCGCTTTTTCATAAAAATGATCTCGTATTTGAGGATATTGAGTAATTAAAGGAAACAGTGCTTCTGGGGAAAGATACATCAGTTTTGTTTTTAAGCCAGCCTTAATACTATGATGTTCAAATCCATCATTAATAAAAAACTGACATTCTCCAAAAGTATCTCCTCTATCTAAAGTACCAACTTTTTCATCTAATTGATTAACTAATCTCACTTTACCGGCAATAACAATATAGATCCCTGCTTCGGCCGAAATTGTTTCCCAAAATAAACCGACTTTAGGCTCAATTATTTTAATGTGTTTCCGTAATTTAGAAAATTCTTGTTCCGATAAAGCAGAGCCTAATACCTCATTTATTTGCTGACGAGAAATAAAATTATGGTCAGTTTGTACCATGATAGCTATTCACCCTTTAAGTAAATTAAATGATAATAATTCTTCGTTTGTCATCTGTTCTTGACTAGGTAAATCTTGAATTAGTAGATTTTTTTTAGTCTGATGATTTTCATGGCAATTGAATTTTGATTTAGTGGATAATCCCATACTTTTAAGAAGGTGATTAATATAACGATTGCTAACTTTAATATTGAATTCTTTAGCTAAATGTTTGCTTAACCATTCTGCTGTCCATCTTCCAAAAGAATAACCATAATCACGAGGACTTTGATTAACTAATTCTTTTAAACGGTTTAAATACTGATCATTAATTTTTTTAGGTCGCCCAATTTTTGATTTTTTCCAACAATGGGCTTGCCCACTTTTTGCCATCATTATCCAATGTCTTGCTGTTGCTTGACAACAGCCTAATAACCGACAAATTTCTGTTTGACTTTTTCCTTCATCAGCTAATAGCATAATCTCAATTCGTTGACGATATTTTTCGTCTATATCTGTTTCTAGGTTTTTTTGTAGGATTTTTCTTTGAAATGAAGTTAAATAATTTTGATGTTTTTGTTGCTTATTATTAATCTTGAAGTCCATAGATAGTTAACCTCCCTAAAAAAAATAGGTTGACATATAAATATTGAGTCATTCCAGTTGTTAATCAATTTATGTATGGGTGCTTCTTAAACGTATATTGTTCTATGGTTAGTATTCCCTAACAGTATCTAAATACCTCAATAATTTTACTGATTTTAATGATTTTGAATAGATGGTATTTTGCTTAAATTCATGAAAAAATACTGTTGAAGTTGACTGGTCATTTGGTGTGCATCAGATTTGTTTAGATCAAGTTCATAGGTAATCTTCTGGTTAAACAAATTTAACCCCATCTTAATTTGCGGATTAAATCTAAGAGATTGGTAGGGAACAGAGCGATAGCCAAAATAAACAATCCGCAGGATATGGCTTAATATAAGCATTATACTTGTTTAAGGCTCATCCTTACATTAGATCCCTGAAATTCCTGTTGAAAAGCCTGCGTTGAAAACAAAAGGAAAAATTTTTTAAAGATTATGGACTTTACAGTGAAGAATAAGTTATCATCGGCAGTAAAATTGATATATTTTTAGGAGATACATTCCTATGACTACTATCGAAATCAAAGACTTAGAAATCGTCACTGAAAACACCTGTAAAACTGTAGAACCTAAAGAAACTTCCCTTGTTATTGGTGCTTGCGGTGGGATGACTGGTGGATTAGGTTTTGTTACTTTAGATTCTGTTGCTTGCTGTCTTGTAATGATGTAATGAGCTAGGTTCCCTAGACAACAGTTGATTGTCTGAATTTACTTAATTAAATTTTTTTGACAGTCCCACAGGTACAACCCCGTGGGATTGTTGTTTTGTATACTTACAACTATTCATATAATGAGTATACAAAATGTGATCAAACCTGTTTGAAAGGCTGTGTTTAAAACAACAGAAAAAATTTTTTAAAGATTATGGATTTTCCAGTGAAGAATAAGTTATCATCGGTCGTAAACTTTATGCAATTTTAGGAGATACATTCCTATGACTACTATCGAAATCAAAGATTTAGAAATCGTCACTGAAAACACCTGTGAAACTGTAGAAGCTCAAGAAGTTTCCCTCGTTATCGGTGGCTGTGGTGGTATGACAGACGTACTTCTACCACTTCCTGTTCCACCTCTAGAACCTTTTCCTGTTTTCACTACTTTAGATTCTGTTGCTTGCTGTCTTACATGGGCATAGGTTTCCTAGACAACAATTGATTGTCTAAATTTACTTAATCAAACTTTTGTAAGGAAGAATAAGTTTAACTCTCTTATTCTTTCTTTTTCATATAGCACTAAAAGTAACTATTGAGTTATTATATGCGCGAACCTTTCTACCCAAAAAAAATAGAGATGAATCACAAACTTTTTTATCCTTTCACTACCTTAATCCTTAGTATTTCTTTATCAATGTTGGCTACTCCAAAAGCAGCCGAAGCTGCTTTCTTCATCGGATTAGGCGATTTGGAGGGGGCTGACGTTGGCAGTGCGGCCTTTGGCGTTTCTGCTGATGGTACTATAATTGCTGGACAGGGATTTAGCACGGCTCAACCAAGGGGTGAAGCCTTTCGCTGGACGGCAGAAACCGATTTAGTTCCTTTAGGGGATCTACCTGGAGACACTCCCTTTAGTGTCGGGTTTGGTATATCAGGAAATGGTCAAGTTGTGGTGGGATTTACCGACGGACCTGCCACTGATTCTATTCCAGGAGTTCCTGAAGAAGCGTTTTTTTGGACAGAAGCAACGGGAATTGTCGGATTAGGGGATTTACCTGGGGGTTCTTTCAATAGTTTAGCGGCTGATGCTTCTTTTGACGGTTCAGTCATTGTCGGAAGAGGGGCGAGCGACTTGGGTTTTGAAGCTCTTTTCTGGACACAAGAAACAGGTTTAGTTCCCTTGGGAGATTTACCTGGCGGGGTTTTTGACAGTATCGCTTTGGCTGTTTCAAGGGATGGTTCTGTGATAGCCGGAACTGGAGAAAGTGATTCAGGAACAGAAGCTTTTCGTTGGACAACAGACACAGGTTTAGTCGGATTAGGAGATTTACCTGGAGAAACATTTTTTAGTCGAGCAGCAGATGTATCTGCCGATGGACAGGTGGTTGTTGGGAGAAGTGATAGTGCTAATTCTACTGATCCGGTTGGTGCTTTGGCTGGAACAGAGGCATTTCGTTGGACAGCAGATACAGGGATGGTGGGACTAGGAGATTTACCTGGAGGCGCATTTTTTAGTCGTGCGGCTGCGGTTTCAGCCGATGGTTCTGTTATTGTTGGCCGAAGCGAAAGTGCTTCAGGACTAGAACCTTTTATCTGGAACGAAACTCAAGGAATACAATCCCTATTAGATGTTTTTGCTCGTCAAGGAATTGATGTTAGTGATTGGAGTAATTGGGACCCTCTGAGTATTTCTGATGACGGCTTAACGATTGTTGGTTCTGCCACCAATCCAGAAGGAAATCCTGAAGCTTGGATTGCACAGTTAGATCCTCTAAGAAGTGTTCCTGAGTCTTCTTCTATCTTAGGGTTATTGGGTTTAGGAATAGTTGGTCTTACTAGAAAAGTTTTAAAACCGTAACATCCTCCCACACTAAATCGCAGATTATAGTGTGGGCTTCCTAACTCATGATTTAACTCGTTGATTATACCAAATCCGATTTAGATACCCCCTTTTAAAATTGATAGCTTTAAAGCTTGAAAACCCTTCTGCCTTCTGCCTAGAAGCCTCCTGCCTCTCCTAGAAGATAAGATGGATTTAAGAACCGGATTTGGTATTACTAGGCAAATCTTGAATCAGTCAATGATTACTGATAATAATAATAGGAAGTAAAATAAACAATAGTATAAAAATGCTTAAAAAATGCCCTAATATTAATACTAATCATAAGTAAAATAATTTTTTGTTAAACCCTTGAAAAAAGTTTATAATAATAGTTGATTACTCCAAAATTTCCCCATGAGCCGTTATCACACCATTCGCATTCATCATCGCCAAGTTAATCAAGAATATACCCTACAAGTTCCAGATGATCGCTACATTCTCCACAGTGCCGAAGATCAAGGGTATGAACTCCCTTTTTCTTGTCGTAATGGGGCGTGTACCAGTTGCGCTGTACGTATTTTATCAGGAGAAGTTGACCAACCCGAAGCGGTAGGATTGTCCCCTGAACTAAGAGAAAAAGGGTATGCTCTATTATGTGTTAGTTATGCTAAATCTGACTTAGAAGTAGAAACCCAAGACGAAGATGAAGTTTATGAACTACAATTTGGACGGTATTTTGGTAAAGGAAAAGTTAAATTAGGATTTCCTTTAGATGATGATTAAATCTTAAAGATTGATTACAAAAATGCAGTAGGGGCTTAATAATATTAAGCCCTCCAAACGTTGGTAGAATTATAGCGACCATTTTCAATTGTTCAATGATAAGGAATAATAGAGATAGCACCCTTATCCTAAAAATATTCATGGAATTCCCGGATACAAAAGCATTGCAAATCTTTCTAGATGTTGCTACAGAAGCAGTGATGACTGCTGGAGTTATTTTAGAGGATCTGGTTGATCAACTAGAGAAAATTGAAGAAAAAGGTCGTCCAGGGGATCTGGTTACAGAAGCCGATAAAAAAGCAGAAGCCACCGTCTTAAATATCCTTAAACGTAGAGTTCCGAATCATCAAATTTTAGCCGAAGAATCCGGTAAAATAGGAGAAAATAATAGTGATTATTTATGGGCAATTGATCCCTTAGATGGAACGACTAACTATGCTCACGGTTATCCTGCTTCAGCAGTTTCTGCTGGTTTATTGTGGCAAGGAAAACCCGTTGTTGGCGCAGTGTATAATCCCTTCAGTAAGGAGTTGTTTCAAGGAGCAAAAGGACTAGGAGCTACTCTTAATTATCGCCCTATCAAAGTATCACAAACCAGCGACTTAAGCAATAGTTTATTAGTAACAGGGTTCGCTTACGATCGCCGCGAAACCAAAGACACGAACTACCCAGAATTTTGTTATTTAACCCATCTTACCCAAGGGGTGCGTCGAGGGGGAGCAGCCTCCCTTGATATAGTTAGCGTCGCTTGTGGACGGTTAGACGGTTACTGGGAAAGGGGGTTGAGTCCTTGGGATATCGCCGCAGGAATCATCATTTTAGAAGAAGCAGGGGGTAAAGTGACCGCTTATGATGAAAGTCCCCTAAAATTAGAGTCAGGACGTTTATTGGCTACCAATGGACTGATTCATCATCCTTTGAGTCAAGCTTTAACAGAAGCATTACCCTGGTTGAAAGGGTTTTACGCTTGAGATAAAATTCCTCTGCAATGATACCTTTAAGCAACAGAAAACTGATAGACAAATCTTAAAAATTAGCGAACCCCTAGAGAAAATGGTATGATTGGGTGAGTAACCCCTTAAGCAGTCAAACATTCTAACAAACATTTAAGAGACTTAATCTTGATTGTAATCTAACAAAACAACTATCAAGTTAAGTAAAAGAACACTGTTTGAACTATGACTAAAATGCTGTCATATCCTTGAGAAAAAACTCTTAATTTACACTCTTATATTTCAGGAAAGCACTCTGAAAATAGAGCATCGAATCTTAGAAATAAGCGGTTAATTTTATGTCTTTTCCCATAGAACAAGGACTTTTTAAATATGATATAACGGATCACTATGCTATTTTGGGAGTCCCCATTAATGCTGATAGTCGGCAAATTCGCCAACGATATTTAAAAATAGCTTATATTCTCCACCCTGATACCTTTCATGGAAAAACAGATAAAGAAAAACAATTCGCCACTAAAATTTTATCAAAATTAGTTAATCCAGCCTACGAAACCTTATCAAAAGACCGTTCTCGTAGTGAATATAAATTAGTTTTATCTCAAATGGGACAAAACTTAGCCGATGAATTAAGTAGTATTACGCTTGCCACCGATGAAGCTCAAAAACTTTTACAAACCAGTCAAGATCGAGAATTAACTTACCATCGACTTTTAAACCCTTTAGCAAGTCAGCAGTACGATAATTTAGATAATCTTTTTTATATTATTGCCCAAATTAGTGAATTAAATTTAATTTATTTAATGCTTTCTCAAGGAGAACAAGTTAAGGAAAAAGCAAGAGCAAAGTCAAAACCAAAACTAGAACCAGAACCTAAAGCAAAAACATCCTCTTCATCTATGGGAAAAGAACCAAAAAAAGAAGATAAAAAATCAGCAATTAAGACTGCTTTAAAACGCGCTCAAGACTATCTTGAACGCAATAACCTTTCTCAAGCAATTATTGAATTGCGAGAAACCTTAAAAGAAGATCCTAATAATAGCACTTGCCACGGTTTATTAGGGTTAGCTTATCTCAAAGAAAAACAATTAACTATGGCTAAAATTCATATTAATAAAGCAAGAAAAGTGAATCCTCAAGATCCCATTGTCATTCAAGCTAAACAAGCACTCGATGAGGTTCTTCCAGATACCGAAAAATCAACATCCTCTGATAAACCACAGGGAAGAGGTTTCTTTGGTTTATTTGGAAGGAAAAAGTAACAAAGTGAACAAGATTATAGATAATAGACGAGGGATAAATTAATAATAATTCTATGATTCATCAACCACCTGTAGGCGCAAGAGACTTACTTCCTTTAGAAGTCGTTCAGAAAGCTTGGATTAACGATACCCTCCAAAAAGTCTTTGGACAATGGGGTTATCAACGTATTGTCACGTCTACTATCGAAAGACTAGATACCCTCAAAGCAGGAGGTGCTATTGAAGATGAAACAGTGATTCAACTTCATAATAACAGTGGTGGACAGTTAGGTTTACGACCCGAATTAACCGCTTCGGTTGCTCGCGCTGCGGTTACACGGATGACAGATACCAGTTATCCTCAACGACTCTGTTATCGTGCCAATGTCTTTCGTAACCCTCCCAGTAGTCATCATGGTCGACAATTAGAATTTTATCAAGCCGGGGTAGAATTATTATTTTCTGGAGGAACCTTAGCTGACGCTGAAATTCTTTTATTAGTGGCTGAGTGTTTACAAAAATTAGAAATTCCCAATTGGTATCTTATCTTAGGAGATGCCGGATTAACGCGATCGCTTTTATCACCGTTTCCCGAACAGTTGCGACAGGAAGTCCGTCATTGTTTAGCCACGTTAGACTATGTTAAGTTAGAAAATTTAGCTTATCCTCATCAGGAACTAAAACAACGAGCGACCTTACTCTTTAATTTACGAGGAAAGCCCGAAGAAGTCTTATCAAAAGTGCTAGAGTTAACCTTAGATGAAACTGGAAAAGATTGCCTTAATAATTTAAAATCCTTAATAGAATTAGTTAATCATAGTGCGTCTCAAATTTTACCTTTAACCTTGGATTTAAGTTTAATCCAAACCTTTGATTATTATACAGGGATTATTTTTAAAGCCATTGGACAGACCAATAATCAATTACAAAATTTAGGACAAGGAGGACGTTACGATCAATTATTAGGAGTTTATCATCCTCAGAAAAAATCGGCTCCAGGTATTGGATTTTCCCTTAATGTCGGAGCGTTACATCGTTGTTTATTATCAACAGATGTTTTACCTAAAAACTCTCATCTAATTGACTATTTAGTAGTAGCAAAAAACCCTGAAGATCAAAGAGAAGCTTTTAAGTATGCTCAAAAATTAAGGGAGAATAATAATTCACTACGAGTTACCATTGACTTAGGGGAACGAAACCCTGAAGAAATAAAAGACTATGCTCAACAAAATGGGATTAAAACCATTGTTTGGATAGAAAAAGGAAAAGAAACCATGACAAATATCATTGCTTAGGAATGTTTATGCAATCAATCAACAAACTCTATTTTTTGATTACCCGCTGCCTCGGAACTGTTCTTGCACTACCCAATGCGCCGTGAGCCGGCGCGGAGTCTTTTGCCTGGCCTGCCTTCTGCCTCTTAATTTAAGCTTGAGCAACATTATTAACCACCTCTTTAAGAACGTTAGGGGAAGGGGCAAAATGTTCTAAAGTTAATTGTTCGGGATAGGTAGAAAACTCTGGTAATATTTCTTGAATAAAAGCTTCTGCTGCTTTAGAACGATAACGATTCGGATTAATAATAACAGATAAAGTTCTTTTTACCTTAACTTCCTCAAGACTAGCAACATAAATTTCTCCCATTTTTACCTCTTTTTCAATGGCCGTAATGGAAACAAAAGCAGCCCCCAATCCAGCTTGAACTGCATTTTTAATCGCTTCAATGGAATTTAATTCCATTTCAACCGTTAGCCGTTTCGTATCAATATCACACAGAGTTAAAACCTTATCAATTACCTTACGAATCGTTGATTGAGCATCCAAACTAATAAAATTGAGACGATATAAATCTTCTTTTTGAACTTTCTCCACTTTAGCTAAAGCATGATCAACTGGTAATATTAGGGCTAGTTCATCCTCAGCATAGGGAATAATTTTCAAGGTATCTTGCAATTCCCCAGGGACTTCTCCCCCAATAATCGCGAGATCAACCTGTCCATTGGCCACCCCCCAAGAAGTGCGTCGAGTCGAATGAACCTGTAATTGCACCGCCACATCAGGGTATTTTTGCCGAAATAAACCAATCATACGGGGTAACAGATAGGTTCCTGTGGTTTGAGACGCACCGACAATTAACGTTCCTCCCTGAAGATTTTGTAAATCTTCGATCGCTCGACAGGTTTCTTGACAGAGGGTAATAATTTTTTCCCCATAGGATAATAATAAATGACCCGCTTCGGTTAATTGTGCTTTACGTCCACCGCGATCAAATAAAGGAACATTTAACTGTTTTTCTAAATTTTGTACTTGGAGACTAACCGCAGGTTGAGACACATACAAAGTATCGGCTGCTCGTTTAAAACTGCCTTCAGCAGCGATCGCTTTGAGGATACGCAATTGATCTAAAGTAAAAGGAATATCCGACATAGGTTTCTCAAAAAAGGAATTTTATCAGTTATCAGTTATCAGTTACCACCTAAATACTTAAATCTATTGGTCACTGTTCACTGCTTTAGAGTAACTCTTACTGATGATGACAGTAGCACAACACGGGGATCAATTTACTTTACGATAGTTAACAGTAGAAAAATTTACTAACAAGAGGAAAGATTAAGAACATGGAACTACTCACTTGGTTAACTCCTAGTCATGGGATTATGTTAGCACTATTGTTAGGATTTGCTGTTGCTCACAGTGGACTAGCTGCTTTACGGCCTTGGGGAGAGGAAAAAATAGGGGCGCGACTCTATCGAGTCTTGTTTGCTTTAGTGAGTATTCCCTTAGCAACTATTTTAATTATTTACTTTTTTAATCATCGTTATGATGGCTTGATGTTATGGCAAGTTCAGGGAGTTTCAGGGGTTAAACCTACAGTTTGGGGGTTGTCTGCTGTGTCTTTTTTGTTTCTTTATCCCGCTACGTTTAATCTTTTAGAAATTGCTGCGATCGCTAAACCCCAAGTCCATCTCTACGAAACAGGAATTTTACGCATTTGTCGTCATCCCCAAATGGTAGGACAAGTGATTTGGTGTATTGCCCATACTTTATGGATTGGAACTACGTTTACTTTGGTGACTTCTCTCGGTTTAATTGTGCATCATCTGTTTGCGGTTTGGCATGGCGACTATCGCCTCAAAAAACGCTACGGGGAGGCTTTTCTTAAGGTAAAGCAACGAACCTCTATTATTCCTTTTTTAGCTATCTTACAGGGTCGTCAAACCTTGAAATGGGAGGAATTTTTACGACCGGCTTATGTAGGGGTTTTAGGGTTTGTGGCTTTGTTATGGTGGGGTCATCCTTGGTTAATGGAAGTAACAGCTAAAGTGTCTTGGTAAGACGAATCCCCAGTAAACTCTTAATACAAACTCATAACAATTATGAATTAATAGGATCAGATGAAAAATCATCAAGAAGTTAATCCCATTGAAAGATTTTGGAAAGAGGTCAAAAAATTCTTGAAAAACCGGGTCTTTGATTCCTTAGATTTTTTACGAAGAATCCTGACAAATATATTAGCTGGTTTTAGTCAAAAAGACATCGCTTCTATTACAGGATATGATTTCATTCTTGAGGCATTATCTGTAGCCGGACTTTAGGAAATTGGTATTATTTAACTACAAAGTTCAGTACAGGGAATGTGGACTTTATGGAAACAAATAAGTCTGAGGATACGACTCAGGGTTTAGACATTATGGTAATCTACTTTTTGTGAAAGTTTTTTATATTGCTTCTAGGGACATAATTCGTTGTATAAATTATGAGAAAGCTCTATTTTTTAGTACCAGGAACAGGAAAAAAATTTGCTTGTGGGGGACTTTTTGCTGAGTTAAAAACTTTTGAGTTAGCTAAAAAAGTTGTTCTTTCTAAAGTTGTTACCTATCGCCAAAAAGAAAAGGAGCATTTATATTTAGATGATGTTTTAAAACAAAACAATTTAGATGATATTATTTTTATCATTAGTTGGGGTTTTGATACTCCTAAATTAGCTCAAAGATTAAGCGATTTTAATGTAGTTTATCACGCTCATAGTGCAGGTTATGGATTTAAGTTACCTTCGAGTATTCCCATTATAACCGTTAGTCGAAATACGATGGGTTATTGGGGACAACAATCTCCTAATTCTTTAATCTATTATTTACCTAATCAAATTTCTGATGAGTTTAATAACTTAAATTTAACACGAGATATTGATGTCTTAGTACAAGAAAGAAAATCATCAGATTATTTATTAAAACAATTAATACCTGCTTTACAAAATCAATGTAATGTAATGGTTATTAATCGTTTCGTCGATGATTTATCTAAACTTTTTAATCGTTCCAAAGTTTATCTTTATGACTCAGCAGAATATTGGGCGCAACAACGAGTTAGTGAAGGTTTTGGACTACAACCGATGGAAGCTTTAGCTTGTGGTTGTCAAGTTTTTTCTAGTATAAATGGGGGACTTTCTGATTATTTAGATCCAGGCTTTAATTGTTATAAAATTGCAGGATATTCAACAGAATATGATGTTAAACGTATTTTAAATGCTATTCATTCATCTAAGCAATTAAGTTTATCTCCTCAGATTTTAGCAGAGTATCGAAGTGAAAATATTATTAAACGATTAGAAATTATTTTAGAGGAAATTAATTTCTTTTTTGATCATAAACAGCAACTTGTCGGAGATATTAATGATTTAACTAAAATGAAACTAGCTCAATTATTTTTCAGAAAAGTGATGAAGAAATTGTTTTCTACATAGTTAATGAATAATATTCAATCTAAGTTAACAGTTTCCATCCCTTAATTAAATTACCTTGCATCAGTGCAGCAATTCCTTCTAAAGCTTGAAATTCTTTGAGATTAGGCTGCATTTCAAGGGCAGGTTTTAGGGCGTTTTCTGCTGCTTTAGGTTGCCAATTATAAAGATAAACAAACGCAAGATAAGCATGGTGATAGGGGTTATTTGGAGCAATTTTAATTAGTTCTTTTAAAGCAGCGATCGCCTCTTCAGGATCTTCTTGTAAAACGTGAGACAAAACTAACCCATAAGTCCAATTTAATTGATGGTTTTGGGGATAATTATTCAAGCGATATTTTAGAGATATTTCTGTTTGTTTCAGATAATCTTGAATGGGATCATATTGATTAAAACGACCTATTTTTTTAAAGATAGGATCTAACCCTGGTATTCCTTGGGCTAAATTGACAGAAATTTCCCTTAATTGAGTCCCTAAATCTAATTCAGGAGAAGGAATTTTATTCAGACTATTATTAATTCTTAATGTGACATCAGGCGCAGGAATTACATAACTTTCATTCGTCTTACGATTAAGATAAATTGCTTTGAGGGTATAGTCACCATTCTTGACTATTTTACCAGGAAGCATTGCCATGTTTTCAGTTACTTTAAATCCTTGATGATCAGAAAAGTCTCCCCATAACATTCCTTCTCCAATTCCATGATCATGTATCCAAGCAACTTCATTTTTATTTGTTCCTTTAGGATACCACGATAATAATACTAAACCTTGTTGTAATTCTTGCCAATTTCCTAACCATTCATAAGTAATAGGAATGGAAAAGTTAGAGGAAGCTTCATCAGGAATAATGACTTTATTTAAGCGAATTTTATTAATAGATTGAGTAATAGGATCAACCGTAAGCGAGACTGGTTGACGATGATATAATTTTACTAAACTTTTATCGGACATTTCCCAAGTTTTGATTAGACTAAATTTGGGATTATTGTCTAAAGTCTCAGCAAATTTTAATTGATTTTCTCTAGCAAATCCATTGTCTCCTGTTTTGCTCAAAAACCAATCAAAAGAACGACTATCTTGTTCAAGATAGCTCTCTTTATTACCTAATTCTCGTCCATAAACCTGAAAATTAGCTAATTGACCATAATAATTAATGGTATTATGATTGATAGAGTCAGTATTAGCAATAACCCCTAAATTGACTATTTGATAAGGAGTCGTTTTCTGAGCGGTTTCAATAATATTTTTAACAGGAATTTCTTGTGCTAAGTAGGGACGAAAAGCAACACCAGGACTTAAGAATAAAGAGAATCTTTCTGTCCCAGGAATGGGAAATAAGTTGGTAATCATGACTACAATTGCTACTATTACTGTTACCCATTGAACAGGTTGCCATTTTCCTCGCCATTGGGTTAAACCATAGCTTAATAGTATAGCTACAATGGGCAAATAAGACATAATGTAGCGAGTATCTTTATTGAAAATGGCTGAACAGATTAAATAAGATCCAATAAAATAAATACCTAACCATCGAATACCATGAATCACTTTTTTGTTATCAATACTCTCTTTATTTTTGGAAAATCTTCCTAATAAATGTAGCAATAATCCCACCACAGGAACTAATAACAATACCCAACCAATAGCTAAGGGTAAATCTTGCCAATAATAAGTCCAAGCAGCTATAGTATTAAGAGGGGGATCACCCTCATAAGTTGCTGGAATTGCATTAGAATTTTCAATGGTACTAAATAGATAAATCCAGTTGGTTCGATACCAAGGAAACCATAATAAACTAGAAACTAGAAAACTCACCCATAATTGTAAAATCCTTTCCCATTTTTTATGCCATAAATAATTAATTCCCAACCAAAGTAAAGGAATAAACAGGAAAAACATAACACTTTGTTTGGTTAATAAAGCAAGTCCCCAACATAAACCAAAAAGAATTGTCCATAACCATTGTTTCCGTCTATTTGGTTCAATTTTCCACACCGTTAAACAGCAAAAACAAGCAATGGTTAATGTCATTAAAGGGGTATCAATGAGAAACTGTAAACGGGTTTGGTATAAACGAGGAAATAACAGGGATAACCCCGCACTCCATAACCCAACTTGACGACTAAATAAGGTTTTTCCAATGATATAAACTGAAACAATTAAAATTCCGTTGTATAATAAATTTGATAGGAGAGCTTGATCATTTCCTACCCCAAATATCTTTTGAAAAAAAGCACCAATAATATAAGTTAAAGGTGGGTATTTTGTCGATATCATCCAAAAATTACGCCACCATTCTCCATTAAAAATTTCAGGGGAATTTAAACTATAAAAATATTGTAGCGACTTGGTTAAATGATTACTTTGATCCCAAGCAGGAAGAGAATGATCTAAACTTAACCATAAGCGATCACATAAATTACTTCCTAACCATATTAATCCTAGAATTATCCAAATAGGAGTTTGCGTAAAAGAAAATTTGTGACGTAACATAGGATAAGGTTATGATTGGAACATTGAATGAAGTCAGAAGTCAGAAGTCAGAAGTCTAATTTATAGTTGAGGACTTCTGCGGACATTTTGTTAAATTATAATCTATTCAATTATAGACGAAATATTAGGTATTATTGTTCTCTTAAATCCTATCTCAATTATACTAAATGTAAATTAAACCAATCCTTAGCCAAAAAAACAATAAAACTGAAATACAGTTATTTTTAGTTTTAGATGAATATATAGCAGTTCTCATACTTGTGAAGTACAAAATTTTCTAGTTTTAGGAATCAGGAGTCAGGAGTCAGGAGTCAGGAGTCAGAAGTTAAATATTAGGTTCACCTCATGAGTCCGAGAAAGACTATAAAATCTTAATCATTTAGAATAACTTGAATTTTCTTTTTCTGACTATTGACTACTAAAATTTAGAGTCTTCTCATAAAGCTGCAAGATGTGAATATTACTATTTTTCTAATTCTTTTAATCGGTCTTCTGCTTGTTTTCTTAACTCTGGATCATTGTTTAATTCTAGGAATTTTTTGAAGTTATTAATAGCCTTATCTTTATCACCTTTATAATAGTAAGCAACACCTCGATTATAGTAAGCATAAGCATCATTAGGATTAAGTGTAATAGCTTGATTATAGTCAGCAATCGCTAACTCATATTCTCTTTTATTAGAGTAAGCAACACCTCGATTATTGTAAGCATCAGCATAATTAGGATTAAGTTTAAGAGCTTCATTATAGTCAGCAACAGCTAAATCGTATTCTCTTTTCTCAGCGTAAGCAATACCTCGATTATTGTAAGCTATAGCATCATTAGGATTAAGTTTAAGAGCTTCATTATAGTCAGCAATGGCTACATCATATTCTCTTTTATTCTTGTAAACAACACCTCGATTATTGTAAGCATCAGCATAATTAGGATTAAGTTTAAGAGCTTCATTATAGTCAGCAACAGCTAAATCGTATTCTCTTTTCTCAGCGTAAATAACACCTCGATTATAGTAAGCATCAGCATAATTAGGATTAAGTGTAATAGCTTGATTATAGTCAGCAATCGCTAACTCATATTCTCCTTTATAAGAGTAAGCAACACCTCGATTATAGTAAGCTTCAGCATCATGAGGATTAAGTTTAATGGCTTCATTATAGTCAGCAATGGCTAAATCATATTCTCTTTTATTCCTGTAAACATTTCCTCGATTATAGTAAGCATCAGCATAATTAGGATTAAGTTTAATGGCTTCATTATAGTCAGCAATGGCTAAATCATATTCTCTTTTCTCAGTGTAAACAACACCTCGATTATTGTAAGCTATAGCATCATTAGGATTAAGTTTAAGAGCTTCATTATAGTCAGCAATGGCTAAATCATATTCTCTTTTCTCAGTGTAAACATTTCCTCGATTATAGTAAGCTTCAGCATAATTAGGATTAAGTTTAAGAGCTTGATTATAGTCAGCAATGGCTAAATCATATTCTCTGTTCTCAGCGTAAATAACACCTCGATTATTGTAAGCTATAGCATCATTAGGATTAAGTTTAAGAGCTTGATTATAGTCAGCAATGGCTAAATCATATTCTCTTTTATTCCTGTAAACATTTCCTCGATTATTGTAAGCTTCAGCATAATTAGGATTAAGTTTAATGGCTTTATTATAGTCAGCAATAGCTAAATAATATTTTCCTTTATCATAGTAAATATTTCCTCGATTATAGTAAGCTATAGCATCATGAGGATTAAGTTTAATGGCTTTATTATAATCAGCAATAGCTAAATAATATTTTCTTTTTTCAGCGTAAACATTTCCCCGATTATGGTAAGCTTCATCTAAATTAGGATTAAGTTTAATGGCTTTATTATAATCAGCAATAGCTAAATAATATTTCTTTTTCTCAGCGTAAGCAAGACCTCGATTATAGTAAGCTATAGCTAAATTAGGATTAAATTTAATGGCTTTATTATAATCAGCAATAGCTAAATCATATTCTCCTTTCTCATAGTAAGTAAGACCTCGATTATTGTAAGCTATAGCATCATTAGGATTAAGTTTAAGAGCTTGATTATAGTCAGCAATGGCTAAATCATATTCTCTTTTATCAGCATAAGTAGAACCCCGGTTATTGTAAGCTATAGCTAAATTAGGATTAAGTTTAAGAGCTTCATTATAGTCAGCAATGGCTAAATTATATTCTCTTTTAGCATAGTAAGTAAGACCTCGATTATAGTAAGCTGTAGCATCCTTAGGATTAAGTTTAAGAGCTTCATTATAGTCAGCAATACCTAAATTATATTCTCCTGTATTAGAGTAAGCATTACCTCGATTATTGTAAGCTATAGCATCCTTAGGATTAAGTTTAAGAGCTTGATTATAGTCAGCAATGGCTAACTCATATTCTCTTTTAAAAGCATAAGAAGTACCACGATAAAAATAAACATAATTTAGCCCCAAAAATGAAGAATATTTATCTATTTGTTCTATAGAATTAGTAAAATAATTAATCGCTTTCTCCCATTCTTCTGCTTCATAATTAATCATTCCTAAAGTAAACAAACTTAAATAAGCCATTTCCTGGGACAAACGAGTTTGTAAAGTAAAACTCTCTAATTCAGCAATTGCCATTGTTTGAAATTTTCCCCTTGCTTCTGCTGCTAACTTAGGATAGTATTTAATTGATTTCATTACTTCAAAATTAACACTAATAGGAACAACTTCTTTCGTTTTCCCATACTTTCCCCAAATAACAATGCTTGCTTTTTTTTCTTCTCCTAACTGACGCGCTGTATCACTATTTTTAACCACTTCATCCCACTCTTTTATCTTCACTCTAGAATAAGATTGAGTTGCCTCTTCTAAGTTCTCTATAATAGTATCTGTCACAAAATAATTCTCAAGTTCTGGACCTTCAAACTGTGTCACTAATACGAGTATTTCGCTCGTTTTCACAGATGTAAACTGTTTGACACCAAACCATCCACCAACCAAAACGATAGGAACAACAAGAATACTAATTATCTTTTTTACAGGAGGTTTATTAGAAGGTAAACCATCAGAAGTTACTTTTTTTTTAACTGATCAACTGCTTTACGAATACCTCTAGCAACATTAGCAAATGCTTCATCTTCATTATCCCAACTGGTGATCGGTTGAGCATTTTTTGGTAATGCTTGTAACTTGCCAAAAGTTGCCCCTTTCCAGTCTACATCCCGTAAAATAATCGGAATAACCCTTGCTTCCCCTAATTCATGGCGTTTCATCGCCCTTTTTAGTTCAATATCATAACAATAATTAGACGCTAAAAAATCCGCACTAATTAATAATAGAATAACTTTTGCCGACTCTAAATGTTCATCAATTTGACCCTCCCATTCTGTTCCTGCGGTAATATCTCGGTCATACCAAGCAGAAATAACCCCTTGTCGTTCCAATAATTTAAGATGATTTGCTAACTTATCCCTTAAGGTTTCATCCTTATGAGAATAGGAAAAAAACACTTCAATACTCATATTTTGATCCAACTTTAGATAATTCTTTAATCCTGCTTAAAACTTCTTTGAAGTAACTGCTAGATTTGACTAACTGATAATTATTTCAAAACTGATGTAATAATCACGGTAATAGTAGCACTAGCTATAAGAGTAAATGCGAGTTGAACAACCCATTGTGTTGCTTGTCTATAGTCAGAAAAACGTTCATCAAATCGCTTCATTTCTGATGAGATACGTTCAACATCCGATGTCAGGTGTTCAACATCTGATGTCAGATTTTCAACATCCGATGTCAGGTGTTCAACATTGGACGTTAATTTATCTAGTTTTTGAATAACATCAGTTAAAGTAGGTTCAGGGTTTAGCGTTGTTGTCATAATCAGCTAAATATAAATAAAGGATCTATATTCATTTTAGCTTAATTTTTAAAAAGTTTAAAATAAAGAAAGAGTAACTACCAAAATTTACTTTTTTTACTGCGTATTTTCTGTTTACGTACTTCACACAATCAATAATGATATAATTGGTTATATTGCCTATTAATGTAAGTTAAACTAATGCCTAACGAACAAATAAGTACAGAATACATAGCAATAGATCCTGATTATTGTTTTGGAAAACCTCGAATTATTGGCACAAGAATGACAGTTGCTGCTATTGCGGAGATGTATTTAGAAATGGGACAATCTTTAGAGAAAATTGCCATCAAGTATGATTTGTCTTTAGCTGCTGTTTATGGTGCTATGTTATACTATTATGACCACAAAGCAGAAATTGAGCTTCATAGTCTTGAATCTGAAAAAACTGTTGAAGGAATGAAGTTAAAAAGTGCTTCCTCAAAATTTCAAGAACAATGGAGAAAAATAAACAGTGAAAGATAAAATCTGCTTTCACCTCGATGAATCAAGTCGATCCTCAAATTGTTTTACAACTAAGGCGACGTGGTATTGACGTTACAACAACTATAACAGCAGGATTGCGTACTGCTTCTGATGAATCTCAATTAGATTTTATTCGTCAACAAAAGCGAGTAATTTTTACCCATGATCAAGATTTCCTGATCATTGCTAGTCAGACTACTGGGACTTTAGCTAATTTCAAGCCCAAACATAACCAAAACTAGCTTTATACAAGGCGAATACGTCAGCATTATTCTTTAACCAGTTATGAAAACGGTAAGAGATAGCTGTACGAAATGCTTCCAATGCTTCAGGGAAAG
>JASJDD010000275.1 GCA_030065735.1 Crocosphaera sp. | reverse complement strand
CCTCTGGGGCTTTCACGGGGATTGAGGGTGAGGTCTTACCTCGCCGAATAATTAATCCTCTGGTTAATTATCCATCTATCATTATATCATGGCAATTTTTATCTGTCTAGAAAGATATTGAAAGATTTTAGAATATATTGGCAGATATTGATAGATTAACGGTTTAAGATAGTTGCGATCGCCCATCAAGGCCAACCGGTCATCAATTAAGGTTATTCTGTCATTGAGGGTTTGAAGGGTTAGGGAATTGGCGATCGCCTTCTCAATTAGTTGTTCAACACAGGGCTTGGTGGTGTCAAGACAGGGGAGGAAATTGGGGATTTTGGATTGGGGGGTTGTTTAAGGTTGGTTTTTCTTGATTATTAGCTATATTTTGTTCCTCTTGTGAAAGTGCCATGAGAGGATTAGTTAATAGGAAGATGACAAGTAAATTTAACCCCCCCTGGCGAGAAATCCCCGATTGAGCAAGGAAGCTCGCGGAGGTTTCCTCCGCAAGAGCAGGTCTTGCTTGAGGAACGAAAATCTCCGGATGAGAGCCAGGGCAGAAGTTTTGTGATAGACTAGAAAGGGTCGTAAGGTAAGAACCTGAATTGGGCCAGACTTGGAGTGTATCCATCCAAGATGAGAGTGAAAGGCAGTCGGATGACGGGACCTCGCCTCGCTTGGGAAATACCAGAAAAATTGAATAAATCGGATAAAGTACCCAGGGACTCTGGGAAACGAAAAGGCCTGATTAGTCGTTCTGTCGGGGAACCAACAGTGGGAGATGTACTCATCGTTAGTCCCAATGTGTTCTAGATAAGTGGCGAAACCTTGTAGAAACGAGAATAAACAGGAATGCCCTATCGTGAGTTAGGGAGGTTCCCCGCACAAAGTTTAGCGACGTGCGTGGGAGGATGTCACAAATATTCTCCTTAACCCTAGTACATCAGTATGGCTAGGGTTATATTTTGGCGTACCGCAAAGCGCTTCTCTGCCAATACTACGTAGGTTTTGATGCAAAACATTCTAGAAATGGTGAGTGGGGAGTGTGGGGGCAATTTGTTCTTTTATGTTTAATCTATTGATTTGAAAACTGCTGTCAACAACAGAAAATCTTGAAAACCTACGCAGTATTGGGATCTCTGCGAGATAGCATTTCAAGACTGGCTAGTCAGATTGTAGAATTTTCTGTATAAATAATTACATTTTGTAAAAATAAATTGTAATTTTAGCTACTTTTTGTACAATGAAGTTATGGAAAACCGATATAAAGGACAAACAAATGCACATCAATGTTCACGATCACAATAACCAACAAAATCATGTTGTTGCCACTAAGGGAACCCTACGCAAGCAGAAAGAGAATCCCGTTATTATGCTTCTCCTGGTGGTTTTAGGTTCATTTGCTCTTGGTTCTTTACCTTTGATTTATGGGTTTACTCTAACTTCATCTTCAACGGAAGCACCAACGGTTCCTCATGAGGGTGTATTATGGAGTTCTGTGGGAAAATAAGCAGTTAAATGTTGAATATTTTTATATCAAACACTGGGAAGGGTAGAAAAGAAGGTTATGACTTAAGGTTTAACTTTTATGTTTATTCTTTCCATTCAATATGTCCATTGATATTATATTTTTCAAACACTTCTAAGACTTCTTTTGCAAATTTTCGAGTATGTTCGTGACCTTCTGTTTTTGCCAACTCATATATTTTTATAAACATTTTTTTACCGGTTTCCGTTTGATTTAGATTTTTCTTCAACATATTATGACGACTGCATTAGGATCATATCTATAAACCCCCTTTCTAACTTTTATTAATTTTCCTTCTTGGTAAAGCGTTCTTATCATTCTATCAGGATCTTTAAAAGGTTTTTTCATCCGTTTTTCTTATTGTTCGATTACAATAGGAACTATTTCATCATGATGTATATCCCTATTAGGATTATCTAAATAATATTGAAAAACAAGTTCTTTTTGTGAAATTTTCTTTTTTTTCATTGTTGTTCCATTACATCATATATTTTATCAGCAATTTGTTGGATAACGGGAACAGCGACGGAATTACCTATTTGTCTATACATTTGTGTTCTAGAAACAGGAAATTGAAAGTCTTTAGGAAACCCCATGATCGCTTTACATTCGTTGTCTGAGAGTAATCTTAATCCTGTTTCTCCGTCCTTTACAAATGTACCTGTTAATCGTTGAATTTTATGATAAGTTGAAACAAAAGTTTTAACTTTTACCTTTGAATTTTGATCAATAATTTGTGGTCTTCCATCATCTTTTTTAAATAAATAACTCTTTTGAAGATGTTTAGAAATAGAATAACCTGCTATATCTTTTTCAAGAAATTGATCGATATAAACATCATTTTTTTGACCAACTGGAAAAGTAAAGTCAACTCTTTCTTTTAAATATTCTCGACAAAAACCTACTAGATAAATTCTCTCTCTAATCTGTGGTAAATCAAACAAAGCAGCATCTAAAATACTGTATCTGACATCATAATTTAAACTATCAAGAGTCTTAAGAATAATATCAAGAGTATTTCCTTTATCGTGAGTCACTAAACCAGGAACATTTTCTAATAAGAAAGAAAAAGGTTTTTTCACTTGTAAAATTTGAGCAATATTATAGAATAAATTACCCTGAGTTTCGTGGAGAAATCCCTCCCTTTTACCAATGGTACTAAACGGTTGACAAGGAAAACCACCGATGAGAATATCATGATCAGGAATATCTTGAGGATGAATTTTGTTAATGTCTCCAAAAGGCTTTTCTTTAAAATTCGCTTGATAGGTTTTTTGTGCATATTTATCCCATTCAGAAGAAAATACACATTGAGTAAAAGGACGAGAAAAACCCAATCTCATTCCACCAATACCAGCAAAAAGATCCACAAATTTAATAATCTTTTTTTTATTCCAATAATTATTAGAACCATAAATCATGTTCATACGTTCTAATAACTCAGGAAGATAGCTATTATTTCTATGTTTAATTAAGCTGATCTGATTAGTCATGAGGAATATTTCAACAATCTAATTATCATTTTAAATAACCTAGGGGTCAACGGCTGTTGACCCCTACAATAATTTTATTCTTAGAATGTCTAGAACGTCTTTAATGATTGTTCGGAAGTTGTTTCAGATAATAAGATCCATTCCTCTTCTGTGGCAACCTTTACCTGTACCGCACAAGCTTTTAACTCAGGTTGCAAAGAAGTAGGACAAGCGTTAGGATGGGTTAAAGCATTGGCCTCAGCATCATCAGCCCAGAGCGCGCCCCAGTGCATCGGTATAAACACAGTACCAGGATTGATCCCCTTAGTTATTTTAGCTGGAAAACGAGCTTTTCCTCGACGCGATCGCACTTCTAGGAGGGTATTCTCTTCAATGTTCAATTTTACAGCATCTTGGGGATGTATTTCAATGAAGGGATCGGGGTGCATCTTTTGAATTTTAGCAATGCGTCCCGTACGGGTTTGGGTGTGCCAATGGCCGTACAATCGACCTGTGGTTAAAACAAAAGGATAAGCCTCATCCGGGGGTTCAGCCAGCCCTTGAGAATGATAGGCTGAAAACCTCGCCCGTCCATCTGGGGTGTTAAAACGAAAATCAGTATAAAGTCGCTTATTAGTGCGGTTTTGTTGGGTTAACTCCTCTCCTTCGAGACAGGGCCAACTGTAAGGATAAGGCCATTGCAGAGGTCCATAAGTGCGTAACTTTTCGTGGCTTAACCCGGAGGTGTCACAAGGACGGCCTTCCGTTATTTTGACAAACTCTGCATAGACTTCGGCTGAAGTCTTGAAACTAAACCCTTCCTCGAACCCTAAGCGTCGTCCCACTTCGGCGAATATTTCCCAGTCTGGCCTTGCTTCTCCTGGGGGATTACGAAACTGGGGACATAAGGTGACAACTCGTTCCGAGTTAGTCATCACTCCTGTTTTTTCGCTCCATTGGGCTGCAGGAAGTAAGATATGGGCATAAGCAGAGGTTTCTGTGGGATAATAAGCATCTTGATAAACGGTAAACGGCGATCGCTTCAAAGCTGCTTGAGTCCGTTTCACATCAGGCATACTAACAGCAGGATTAGTTGCTGCGATCCACAAAAACCCCACTTCTCCTGCTTCTAAACTCCGCATCATTTCTAACCCAGTTAACCCTCGTTGGGGTCGAATACTTCCGGGTGGCCGTTTCCAAAACTGTTCCATTTCGGCGCAATGTTGAGGGTTACTCAGGAGACGATAACCGGGCAAAATATTACACAAACCCCCTGCTTCTCGGCCTCCCATCGCATTTGGTTGTCCGGTCAGAGAAAAAGGTCCGGCCCCTGGTTTACCGATATCTCCTGTCATTAAATGTAAGTTAATGAGAGTACGAACCTTTGCCGTCCCTTCAGATGATTGATTCATCCCCATCGACCACAAGGATAACACCCTTTCTGACTCGGCCCAGTATTTGGCCGCTTGTTCCAACTCCTTGACACTAATATCACATTTACGGGCCACTAATTCGGGGGGATAATGACGAATAACCTCAGCATAGGCCGAAAAGTTTTGGGTACATTCATCAATAAAAAAGGTATCCATACGACCCCAGCGCATTAAGAGATGGGCCATACCGTTGAGGAGATCAATATCGGTTCCTGGTTTAATCGCTAGATGTAAGTCGGCTGCTTCTGCGGTTTGAGTCTTTCTGGGATCAACTACAATCATTTTAACCTTACGGTTCTTTTTATGATGTACCCGCAGACGGTTAAAGACGATGGGATGACATTCGGCTGCATTAGTACCGATCAAAAAGGCACAGTCGGTTAACTCTAAGTCTTCGTAACAACAGGGTGGCCCGTCACTACCGAAACTTTGGGTATAAGCAGCAACCGCAGAGGACATACAAAGACGGGAGTTACTGTCAAAGTTATTGGTTCCCAGAAACCCGGTAAAGAGTTTTTCGATGGTGTAGTAATCTTCAATTTGAAACTGTCCGGAACCATACATACATAATGCGTCTGGCCCTTGGGTTAAGCGTACCGTTTGAATACGATTTACAATAGCATCTAAAGCTTCATCCCAACTAATACGACGAAACTCCTCCTCTAAACTGTCTCGCATCATCGGATATTTTAGACGAGATTTTCCTAATGACTCGCTTACGGTTGCACCCTTAACACAGACTTTTCCTAGACTTGAGGGGTGGTTGCGATCGCCTCTTACTTGCCAGATGGGGTTTCCTTGGCTGTCTCGGTTAACGGGTTTTCCTGGTTGGGCCGGGGGTAACACTTCGAGTCCACAACCGACACCACAATAAGGACAGAGAGTTTTAGTAGAGTTTGTCATTTCAGTTATCAATTATCAATCATCAGTTTTTTCAGTTATCAGTTACTGTGTCATCAAACACCTACTAAAAACCTATTAATATCTAACAATGTGTTGTTAGGCTAACAGTTTTGGGGCATCGGTGACTCCTCGTGGATTTTACTGTTTGAAAAAACTACTGGTTTTGAAGCAGATTTAACTTTCCTTCCTTGTCTGGGGGGATATTTCCCCCTTCTAGTTCGAGAAACTGCTGATTGCAATGCCTCTAGGACTTTCGCTTTAAAGTTTCTTAGATTTAGCTGAGTCGGATTAAAGTAAGCCTTCTCTAGAGTTTCTAAATTTTCTTCTGCTTTCGCAAGTCCTGCTTTTAAATCTGTTTCAAGAAGTTCTATTT
>JASJDD010000274.1 GCA_030065735.1 Crocosphaera sp. | reverse complement strand
TTAGAGTCATAGACATATTCTACCAGAAAAATATAAAATGGTAGAAGAGATGGCCGAACAAGGCTGTGCTGTCGCACGTTGATATACTGGTCAAAATTCATCCCCACCTAAAATGTGAATGTTCCTGATAGTATTTTTAGGTGGGGACTTCTTTTGACATTTTTGTTAAAATAGATTAGAGCAGAAGCATAAACCTGGCTAGTTTTAATAATTTGACTACAAATAGTCTAATTTTCTTATCTATCTCGATCTATTCCCATATTTTCCGAGTTTTTTCCTATTTTCTATGTCTGGGTTGTTTGTTACCTCTAACACAGCACAATCAAAATGATCATTCACAATCAAATCATTTCCCCATTAATGAGTTCAGAATATTCTGTCTCGCACATTCAAGGGATTATTACCCTATTAGAACAACAAAAAACCTTGAGTTTTCCTCGCTTAGAGAATGGCTTATTTCCTGCAGCAGAGGTGGATTCAAAAACTAAGTATACAGGATATGGAAATGTTTGGGTGAGAGATAATATTTATCTAGCTTATGCTCATTATTTTTGTGGTCAAACTGATATAGCAGTTACAACTGTTAAGACTTTAAAACAATATTTTCAGAAGCATCAATCACGGTTTTTCAATATCATTAATGGAAAAGTTGATAAAAATAAAATTATGCAGCGTCCCCATATTCGTTTTAATGGACAAACCTTAGAAGAGATCCATCAAGAGTGGAATCATGCTCAAAATGATGCCTTGGGCTATTTTGTTTGGTTTTATTGTAAATTGGTACGAGAAAAAATATTAACCACTAATCTCGAACAATTAGAATTAATCAGTCTTTTTGTTCTTTATTTTAAGGTTATTAATTATTGGCAAGACGAAGATAGTGGACACTGGGAAGAAGAGAGAAAAATTGCAGCCTCTAGTATTGGAGTTGTGGTTGCTGCTTTAATTGAATTTAAACGATTATGCCAAGAACTTCCTTTGATTAATAATTTAAAATGTAATGATACAGTCATCACTCTTGATTTATTAGATGAATTAATCCAAAAAGGCAAAGCAGAACTCAATCATATTTTACCTTCAGAGTGTATTCAAGAAAAACCATTACATCGACGCTATGACTCAGCTTTACTGTTTTTGCTTTATCCTTTACAAATTATTAAAGGGGAAATGGCTGAAAAAATTCTGACAGATGTTATTAATCATTTACAAGGAGATTATGGAATTAGACGCTATTTAAAAGATTCCTTTTGGTGTAAAGAATATAAGCAAGTTCCCCCCCAAATTCGGACTACCCATTGTATTGATAGAGAACAATGGTTTCAAGATAATAATCGAGAATTACAATTAGGAGAAGAGGCACAATGGTGTATTTTTGATCCCATTATTTCTGCCATTTTTGGACTCAAATTTCAACAAACTAAAAACAATAACGATTTACAACAACAAACTGATTATCTTAATCGTTCTTTAGGACAAATTACCGCATCAGATAGTCCTTTTGGTGGTTTTAAATGTCCTGAACTCTATTACTTAGAAAAAGCAGCTTATGTCCCAGGAGATGCTACTCCTTTACTATGGACACAAGCTAATCTTAAAGTTGCTTTAGAAATGATGAAACGTTCTTTATCATTTCAACTGTGATAACCCGTTGAGATCAAACTTCTCTAACCAAGCTTGGCGATCGCCTTCGGAAAAAGCAGAATCGCGAGACAACACCTTAACTTGAAAGCGATCGCCGACTAATACAGCCGTTCCGGTACTGCCTTGAGAAACCGCAGGATAACCTCCAATCGTTTGAGTACTTTTCTCAAACTTTTTGGCAGCAGTAGGATTATTCAGAGTGTCAGAAATGGCTAACACCGCTACCTCTTTGCCGTCTTTTTTCAACTTAGCTTCTGCAAATCCTTTTTTCTCTTGGGTATAAACACGCTCATATCCGCCACCAGAAGGGGGGAAAAACTGATTAAAACTGCCCCCAGACTCTGATTCCTTAACAACCGCACTACTCCCTCTCTGAGAGCTTTCTTGTTGGGCTTGCTCAAACCGTGATGGGGCTTGAGTGGCACAGGAGGTTAATAATAATAACAGACTTAGAGAGAAAACAACAAAAATTTGACGTATTTTGAGCAGCATTTTTTAATGACTCCTTAAATGGTTAATCCATCTTTGATTGTGTCAGACCACTCATTGGTCTACAATTATGTTAAGTTAAGTTTTGTAACTTACTCTTACACTCAGTTAAGGAACACTTTATGACCATAGATATTCCAGAACCAATCAAAGTGTGGTCACAGTTTGGCCATCCTATGCTCATGTGGGTTTTATTTGGTTTAACCCTTTATGCCCTATATTTAGGCATTCAATGGCGACGCACTCGCTTTGCTGATAAAGATACCAAAAAAGAATTATTACAAAAAGATTTTCGTAATCGACACTATCAATTAGGTTCATTACTCTTAGGTTTAATGGTATTAGGTAACATCGGCGGTATGGCTATTACCTACATCAATAATGGTAAATTATTCGTCGGTCCCCATTTATTAGTTGGTTTAGGTATGACTGGGTTAATTGCGGTTTCTGCTTCTCTTTCCCCTTTGATGCAAAAAGGGAATGAATTAGCCCGTTATACCCACATTAGCCTCAATATGGCTATTGTCGGTTTATTCGGTTGGCAAGCTCTTAGTGGTATGGAGATTGTCCAAAAAATTCTTGATAAAATGTCTTAAATAAACCGGAAAAAATAAATTAATATAATTTAATAGGTAACAGGAGGTGAGATTATCCTGTTACCTTTGTTTTAGCTGATACCCTCTATTATACCATTTGTTCCTGTGTTGTACCGTGAATCATGTACTTAATCGCTGCTCTCTTGACTCTTCCCTAAGCTAATTAGGAAAACATCTACCTTATTATCTTCTTTGCCATCAATTTTTACGGAGATACCTGGTCCAAAAAATTTAGCAATTTTTTCTTGTTTTTCTTGCCAAGTTTCCAGAGTAATAAAAGGAGATTCAAATTCTAAGATTAAGCCATAATTTCCCTCAACGTTTTCCTCTCGAATGGCCACTAAAATCGGTCTATCTTCATCCGTCGGACTCAACCCTAACCGTTGGAGAGACTCATCAAGATGTGCTTCTTGTCCATAACGATAACGGGTCACATCTTTACGAATTTGATTTTGGGTTGGAGTTGCTTGTTTTTCTCTTAAAGCTATAATTTCTGGGGAAGTGGGTTGACTAAAAGGAATGGGTTTTAGTTCGGCCGCTTTGAGAGCTAGTCCCCCTAATAAAATGGGAACACCATAGAAAAATCCTGCTAAATTGAGGGTGGGATTATCCATTGCATAGGCCACAAAACCAATGATGGTTAAAATTCCCCCTACTGTCAGTCCCACTCGTGCTAATGAAAGTTGGCGTAACATATAATTCCTGTGTTTTGCGATCGCTTTAAATTTTATCCTGAAATGTCCGGAGAAGTTATCGGGGTCGGGAGCCGGTCACGAAAAAAGATACAAACTAGGCCAAGATTCTTGATAACCTAGTAATATTATTAGCCTTTTCTGTGCAGAAGGAATGTCTAGCAACGGCGATCGCTTTGAGATTAAATTTTGGGGAGTTCGAGGTAGTATTCCCTGTCCAGGAACCCAAACTGTACGTTATGGGGGGAATACCTCCTGTGTAGAGATGTGTGTCGGTCAAGAAAGATTAATTTTTGACGGGGGAACGGGACTACGCATTTTAGGGGAGTCTTTATTATCAGAAATGCCAGTAACAGGCCATCTCTTTTTTACCCATTCTCATTGGGATCATATTCAAGGGTTCCCTTTTTTTGCCCCTGCCTTTATTCCTGGCAATAAGTTTCATATTTATGGTTTACCAGCACCCAACGGAGCAACCATTAAACAGCGTCTCCACGATCAAATGTTACACCCTAATTTTCCGGTTCCCCTGCAAATTATGCAAGCTAATTTAGAATTTTATGATATTGAAGCTAGGGAAATTATTAACATTCATGATCTGACGGTAGAAACCGGAAAATTAAATCATCCTGGGGAAGCGTTAGGCTATCGGGTAACTTATCAAGATTTAACGGCGGTTTATATTACGGATACAGAACATTTTCCAGATAGTTTAGATAATAATGTTCTCCGTTTAGCTAGAAATGCTGAGGTCTTAATCATTGATACAACTTATACCGATGAAGAATATTATGACCCAAAATTAAGTAAAGTGGGTTGGGGTCATTCTACTTGGCAAGAAGCGGTAAAGATAGCTAAGGCTGCTAATGTTAAAAAGTTAGTTTTATTTCATCATGATCCTTCTCATCATGATGATTTTTTGGACAATATTCAATTACAGGTTCAGCCGGTTTTTCCTAATGCAATCTTGGCAAAAGAAGGTTTAGTGATTGATTTAAAACAAGAATTTTCTCAACCCTTCTGGTTAACCTAAATGAGTTTTCTGCAAGTAGAAATCATTAAAGATAGCTAGTTTTTGATAAACGAATTCAAGTCAGGAACATCAACCCAAGCTCCTTTTTCATTAGATTGATGGGTTAAATCCATTAATAATTGAGAATAAACCCCTTCATATAAAGATGGGGTTAAAGATTGCTTTTGCTCTATGCTTTCTACCCAGCGATCGATAATACGAATAAACGGGGCTAAGCGTCCATCGGTAAATACTTGAGGAAAAGCTAACCGTTTGGGAATTTCAACCTCTGTTAAAGGTTTTCCGGCTGAACCTGCTTGTAAATGGAACCCGTGGACATAATCTTTCAAATTATCGCTACCTAAGACTAACGTACCCCGATCGCCGTACACTTCTAACCAATGTCCTCGGCCATTATAAGTCACAGAACTAATGGTTAATTGTAGTGGCGTACCGTCTGTTAACTCCAACATGATTAAACAGGTGTCATCCGCGTCAACGGGCTTTAATTGGCCGTTTTCCAGGGGATCTGGCCGTTCTTTGATAGCGCATACCAACTTAGCGCATAACCGTTTCGCTGGACCAAATAACCAATGAATATAATCAAACCCATGGGAACCCACAGCCCCTAAAACACCGCCACCTTTATCTTTTCTAGCGTACCAGTTCCAACCTCGTTCTGGGTTGGCGCGACTGGCCACTAACCAATCAATTTTAATCAGTCTGGGTTGTCCAACATATCCCTCTTGTAATTTTTCTGCCAACAGTTGCCAAGCAGGAACATAACGAAACTCAAAGTCTGCAGTAGCGACAACCTTATTGTTTGCTGCTAAATGATACAATTCTCTGGTTTCTTGGGCAGACATAGCCATCGGTTTCTCTAAAAGAAGATGTTTTCCTGCTTCTAAAATTTGTTTCCCCATGTCGTAGTGTAGAAAAGGCGGAGTTGATAAAGTAACCGCATCCAGATCGGACATAGCGAGAAGTTTGTCCAAGTTATTGAACGCACAGGGAATATTATTCTTATCTGCGATCGCTTTTGCTTTTCCTAAATCTCGATTATACACCGCCACTAACTCGGTACAAGGATGATGTTGTAACCCTGGAATATGTATAGCTTGACCGAAACCAGTTCCAACAACGGCGACACGAATAGGAGAATGAGAACTCATCATTGGTAGATAGGATTTTTATAGGAATGTTGGCGGGGGATGAAAGCCCGACCAACATATAACACGAAGCACTTTTTTAGTCTATGCCAAGGCTACCTCCACTTGAGGCCAACGGGCAATGGTTTTACCGATAATGGATAAATCTTGCATCAGACGGTCAAATTTATCAGGAGTGAGAGATTGAGGTCCATCTGATAAAGCTTTTGCGGGGTTAGGATGAACTTCGATCATCAAAGAATCGGTATCAGCAGCGATCGCAGCAGCAGCCATAGACGGGACATAATCAGATTTTCCGGTGCCGTGACTGGGATCAATCATAATGGGTAAGTGAGTCAAAGATCGTAGAACCGGTAATACGGATAAATCTAAGGTATTACGGGTGTATTTACCGTCAAAGGTACGAATTCCTCTTTCACAGAGAATAACTTGAGGGTTGCCAGCGGCCAAAACGTATTCAGCGGCCATTAACCATTCGTCAATGGTGGCTGACATTCCCCGCTTCAGTAAAACGGGTTTATCTTGGGCGCCGACTTTTTTGAGGAGGGAGAAGTTTTGCATATTTCTAGCCCCTACCTGGATTACATCAGCCACTTCACCGATTTTTTCTAAGTCGGCTGCATCCATGACTTCTGTGATAATACCTAAACCACTGGCTTCTCTAGCAGCAGCGAGTAATTCTAAGGCACTTTCTCCATGGCCTTGGAAAGAGTAGGGAGAGGTACGGGGTTTGTAGGCCCCACCCCGTAGAAATTTTGCACCGGCTGCTTTAACCCGTTTGGCGGTTTCAATAATCATGGCTTCATTTTCCACTGAACAAGGACCGGCTACCACTGCAACGGGATGATTTTTGCCCACAACTACCGGTCCATCAGGAGTATTAACAATTACTTCACTGTATTCTCCATGACGGTACTCTAAACTAGCCCGCTTGAAAGGTTGTTCGACTCGTAGGACATTTTCAATCCAAGGGCTAATTTCTTGTATTTGCAGGGGATCAAGAGAAGCGGTTTCTCCTACTAAGCCGATTACTACTTTATGTTTACCGACAATTTTCTCAGGACTTAAGCCCCAATCAACAAATTCTTGACTAATGCGTTCAATTTCTTCAGCAGGTGAACCAACTTTCATGACAACGATCATAATTTATGTTCCTCTAGGGTCAATGGTAGGGATTTGTTTCGACTTTGTTCTGTTTGTTTCCTTCTAGTAAAGATTTTAGGAAAGTAAGTCACCCATAGGTACATTTATCCTATGAGTGATGACGATTATTATATTTGATCTTACTGCAGTTCTGTTTTTAGCTTTTACCAGTTTATTAAAAAATAATACCTCGATAGTTTTTGATCCCTACCTATAAGAAACCAGTAGGAAAAAGGCCATTAAGTCGTGGAAGTCTGCTTTGTCTAGGTAGCAAAAATCTATATATATCTGCTAATATCTTATAAAGTTTAGTAGATTATAGGAGTTAGTAATTGAATGCTAGATACAAACCTGGTGAATTCGCCAAAAAGATTAACCGAAGCATCGGAACCTTAAGAATTTGGCATAAAAATGGAAAATTATCGGCT
>JASJDD010000273.1 GCA_030065735.1 Crocosphaera sp. | reverse complement strand
ATTTGAAAAATCATGCTTATAATCGGTACAGGATTCATTATGATCTGAACATACTTCTTAGTTAACGTTTACATTTAGTTATCATTTTGTTGCAATGCCTCGAATACTCGTAATTGAAGATGATGATGCCATTAGAGACCTAATCGCCACCAATCTAGAGATGGCAGGTTATGACATCAAGCAAGCACCAGACGGCATTAAAGGACAGGCATTAGCTGTTCAATTACAGCCTGATTTAATCATGTTGGATTTAATGTTGCCTAAAGTAGATGGGTTTACCGTTTGCCAAAGACTACGCCGGGATGAGCGAACCGCTGATATTCCCGTGTTGATGTTATCCGCTTTGGGTCAAACCCAAGATAAAGTAGAAGGGTTTAACGCTGGGGCTGATGATTATTTGACCAAACCCTTTGAGTTAGCAGAAATGTTGGCTAGGGTACGGGCGTTATTAAGACGAACCGATCGCATTCCTCAAGCTGCTAAACACTCAGAAATTCTCAATTATGGGCCTTTGACCTTAATTCCTGAGCGTTTTGAAGCCATCTGGTTTGAAGATACGGTCAAGTTAACTCACCTTGAATTTGAGTTACTGCACTGCTTACTACAACGTCACGGTCAAACGGTGTCCCCTAGCGAAATTCTTAAGGAAGTGTGGGGATACGATCCCGATGACGATATTGAGACCATCCGCGTCCATATTCGTCATCTACGGACCAAATTAGAACCAGATCCCAGACATCCTTGCTACATCAAAACCGTTTACGGGGCTGGTTATTGTTTGGAGTTACCCAGTTCCGAACAGCTGCCTCTATCTACCGATGCTGCAGTGGTGTAAATGGTTCCGAAACATAGGGATTTACTGGTGACAAAATCCCTGAATCATGTGGAAGTGGGGGGATATCTTAAACATCAGTTCACTATAAAAAAGTGGACAATAGATTAAGATGATAAATTCAATTATCAAACCATTAAGGAATCATCGTTTCCCTTTATGTCACCCCCCATTCAACTTCTTTCCCCTGAGATTATCAATTTAATCGCAGCTGGAGAAGTGATTGACTCATTAGCTGCTGTCGTTCGTGAATTGGTTGAAAATGCCATTGACGCAAAGGCTACCCGTTTAACCATTTCAGTTTTTCCCGAACTTTGGCAAGTCAAGGTGAGTGATAATGGCCAGGGAATGTCTTTAGAGAATTTGCGTCACTGCGCTCAAGCCCATCATACCAGCAAAATTTGTTACCGAGAGGATCTCTGGAAAATTACCAGTTTGGGGTTTCGCGGAGAAGCTTTATTTAGTATTACTCAGGTTGGCCAGTTAACCATTCAAAGTCGTGAAGCGAAGGACAATAGCAGCGGATGGTCTATTGATTATAATCAGCAAGGGGCAGGGATCAAAGAAAAAACCGCACCAATGGCACCAGGAACCATTGTAACCGCTTCTAACCTATTTGGGTCTATTCCCGTCCGCCGTCAAGGTTTACCAACCTTCTCGCAGCAATTAAAGGCGATACAGGGAATAATTGAAAATATGTCCCTCTGTCATCCCCAAATTACTTGGCAAGTTCAGCATAACCATCAATCTTGGCTGACTATCAGTTCAGGTAAAACCCCACAACAAATTTTACCTCAATTATTAAAGCGGATTCATTTTCATGATTTACAGTTTTTCTCTGAAACTGTGGTAACCCCTTGCCATGAACAGGGTAAGATCGAGATGGTTCTAGGTTTACCTGATCGTTGTCATCGTGGCCGTTTAGATTGGCTAAAGATAGCGGTCAACGGCCGTGTTGTGCGATCGCCCCACTTAGAACAAACCGTATTAGCAGGGTTAAGTCGCACCTTACCCAAAGGCCGTTTTCCCATTGGCTTTCTCCACTTAACCATACCCCCCTCAGACATTGATTGGAATCGTCATCCAGCCAAAACAGAAATTTATTTACAGTCCCTAGAATTTTGGCAAGAAAAAATCACAGCAATTATCGAAAAAGCGTTAAAACTATCCCCCGTAACTATTACCACAACGGGACAAAATCAGCGTGTTAAAAAGTTACTCAAAGCGTCAGAAAATAAAGGTATTTATCAAGTTGGAACTTCAACCTCCACTGAGTTAGAATTAATTAGATTACGAGCAGTCGGACAAGTTAATAAAACTTATATCGTTGCTGAACATTCCCAAGGTTTATGGTTAGTTGAACAACATATTGCCCATGAAAGAGTTTTATACGAACAGTTACAAGATGAATGGCAATTAATTCCTGTGCAACAAGCCATTATTTTAAGCCAACTATCCCTAAAACAAGTCGAACAATTACAAAGAATTGGCCTCGAAATTGAACCATTTGGGGACAATACTTGGGCAGTTCGTAATCTACCAAAATTGTTAGAAAATCGAGAAGATTGTCCAGAAGCTTTGATAGAATTAAGTTTAGGAGGAGACTTAGAAACCGCCCAGGTAGCCGTGGCTTGTCGCAGTGCCATTCGCAATGGCATGGTCTTAGAATTGGCTCAAATGCAAGACCTTTTAGATAGTTGGAAAAAAACCCGTAATCCTCGAACTTGTCCCCACGGAAGACCCATTTATTTACCTTTAGAAGAATCTTCTTTATCTCGCTTTTTTCGTCGTCATTGGGTCATTGGAAAAAGTCATGGAATATAAGTTTTATTATCGAAAGTAATCGACGTTAGCCTAGTTTTGACGCTAACTACTACTTTTTGTCCAAAGTTCAAGTGTAAAGAAATATTGAATATAATCAGTTCGTAGCGCGCGATATATTATAATAACCTTAATATAAGACCCTTAACTGAATTAATGGTTGTTGAGGAGCATAGGGTTTGGGTAGTTGATAACCCACGTGCAGAAAACATTTATAAGGCTGAATCACAATCACTGTAAGAGTTTCAGAAGCTATTTTAAGAATACACCCTCCTGTACAGTAAAACTGTAAGTTAATGCCAAAATTTAGAACCTTTGTGTTCGACAAATATCAATTTTGAAATCTTTACCAAGTAAGCGTTTCAGCCTAGAGTGCCTCTGGTGTCAGCTTGGCTAGTTCTGACCCAATTTGGAAACCACTAAATATACGGTTGTTAAAAAATTACGAGGAAGGTAACTATGGAACGTGTTTACTATAAACGAGATCGGCGCATTGTAGTTGAAGAAATTCCGGATATTAGGGCTGTACATCTTAGCTTGAATGAGCGTGGAGAAACCGAAGTTAGTGAGGAAACCTTTGGAATCCCAGCGCGTGAGACTGTTCGCTCCAATGTCGGTATTGAGTTTTCTGAAGAAGCTCTGGCTGCATTTGAGCGAGCTAATTGGAGATTTGTCCAACCATCTGCCGAGATGACCAGAAGTTTAGCGGCTGGAGAAAGTTTTCGCGGTGCTGAGGAAGTTGGTAAGGTTATACGTCGTGCTAATGGCTCTGTGGCGGTTGCAACTAATAAGCTGAACATTCAACTGCGGTCAGATCTGTCGGAAGAGGAATGCAAGGCTATATTAGCAGAAAAACGACTGGATGTACTGACAAAGTTGAAGTTTGCCCCCAATCTTTATGAAATAGTTGCTCAAGGGCGGGAAGACGCGCTGGAAGCTTCTGTTGAGCTGCACGAAGACTTATGCTTCACTTTTGCCGAGCCATCCCTGACCGAGTACATTCCTCAGCGCTTCACCCCAAATGATCCTCGCTATTTGGAGCAATGGCAGTGGCACAACACTGGCCAAAGTGGTGGCACAACTGGTGCAGACGTGAGTGCAGAGGAAGCCTGGGACTTCACTCGTGGTGCTGGAATTCGCGTGGCTGTAATCGATAATGGCTTTGATGTCGATCATGAAGACCTAGCGGCAGGTATCTCAGGTATGTCTGGCTATTTCTCCTCTTCGGGTAGTGGATCTGCCACATTTAAGCAGGACACAGTAGGTATGCCAGACAATAACCACGGGACTTTCTGTGCAGGTATGGTCGGGGCCCGTCATAATAATGGCCGAGGGGGTAGTGGGGCAGCTTCGGAATGCGAATTGATACTGATTTCTGCTCTTGGCGATCAAGTGGGGACACAGACTACCCTTGCTCGTGCAATAGCCTATGCGGCAGATCCAGGAAATGAGAGCAGTTCTGCAACAGCGGCTGATGGTGCCGACATTTTGGTTTGCAGCCTTGGTCCCAATGAAGCAGTGTGGGATCTTACTGTGACTCTTGAACTTGCACTTGAATCTGCCGCTGCAAACGGTCGCAACGGACGTGGACTAGCTATCTTCTGGGCTGCGAGCAACGGTCGCAATGTCGATGTGACTCAAGACGAGATCGTTTCTCATAAAGATGTCATTGCTGTAGTACGCTCCAATCGTAACGATCTCGAAGACAATGCAGCACGTGGCCAGACAGTAGAGTTAATTGCTCCTGGCGTGGATGTTTTCAGTACACGTTCAGGCAATGGCTACGGAACCAGCACTGGCACAAGCTTTGCAGCGCCCTGTGCTGCCGGTTGTGCGGCGCTCGCACTGTCAATGAATCCCAATCTTACTCGCAATGAACTACGTCAAATTATGCGTGATACCGCAGATAAAATTGGCAGCGTGGTTTACGACGCGAACGGACACAACGACGACTACGGTTTTGGGCGAGTCAATGCCTATCAAGCAGTGCTGCGTGCTGCGGATTCTATTCCTTCCTTGTAATCAGAAACGTAGCACTTAAGTAGGGTCTAAATTGTATCCAAGTCGAAAGCTGGAGTTTGAAAACAAGAGGCATGAGCCTCTTGTTATATCAGAAGTTCCCAGTCTTCTTTGGACAAATGTTATAGTGAGGACATAAAAAATTTTGTGGGGTGCTAGGACGTGCGAGTATTACTTATTTATCCCGTATTCCCGCCAACTTTTTGGTCCTATGACAAAAGCTTGGAGTTAGTGAATCGTAAAGTTTTATTACCGCCTTTGGGGTTAATTACCGTTGCTGCTATTTTACCCCAAACCTGGGAATTTCAACTGTGCGATCGCAATATTCGAGACGTAACGGAAGAAGAATGGAACTGGGCAGAAATCGTGATTTTCTCGGCTATGATCGTCCAAAAACCAGATTTACTGGCACAAATAAAAGAAGCAAAAGGCCGAGGTAAATGTGTTGTGGTGGGAGGTCCTTATGCTACCTCAGTTCCCTCAGAAGTACAAGCAGCCGGGGCCGACTTTTTAGTCTTAGATGAAGGAGAAATTACCCTCCCTTTGTTTGTTGAAGCCTTACAACGAGGGGAAACCCAAGGAATGATCCGCACAGATGAAAAACCCGATGTCACCTTAACTCCCATTCCTCGCTACGACTTATTAGAGTTAGACGCTTATGACTCCATGTCGGTACAGTTTTCACGGGGTTGTCCGTTTCAATGTGAATTTTGTGACATTATTATTCTCTATGGACGCAAACCGCGCACAAAAACCCCTGCACAATTGTTGAAAGAGTTGGATTATCTTTACGAGTTGGGGTGGCGACGGGGTGTATTTATGGTGGATGATAATTTTATTGGCAATAAACGCAATGTTAAATTATTACTCAAAGAATTAAAAGTTTGGCAACAAGAGCATCAATACCCCTTCCGTTTTAATACCGAAGCATCGGTGGATCTTGCTCAAGATGCCGAGTTGATGGAATTGATGGTAGAATCTAATTTTGATGCCGTCTTTTTAGGCATTGAAACCCCCGATGAAGAGAGTTTAAAATTAACGAAGAAGTTTCAAAATACCCGCGACTCCTTGAGCGATACCCTTGATATTTTAATTCGTGCAGGGTTACGTCCCATGGCTGGGTTTATTATTGGGTTTGATGGAGAAAAAACTGGGGCTGCCTCTCGGATTATTCGCTTTGTGGAAAATGCAGCCATTCCTACGGCCATGTTCGGAATGCTACAAGCCCTTCCTCATACTGCATTATGGCATCGTTTAGAAAAAGAAGGACGATTGCTAGTTGATGGTAAACAAGATATTAATCAAAGTACCTTAATGAACTTTGTTCCCACTCGTCCCATAGAAGACATTGCCCAAGAATACATAGAAGCCTTCTGGACATTATACGATGCGGAAAATTTCTTAGATCGTACCTATCGTTGTTTCTTGAAATTAGGAGTTCCCAAATGTCATCCCCCTTTTAAGTTTCCCAGTTGGGTCGATTTACGAGCTTTAGCCATTGTCATTTGGCGACAAGGGTTTAAACGGAACACTCGTTGGAAATTTTGGCATCATTTCTTTAGCATTCTTAAACACAATACCCCTGTTTGGGAACATTATTTAACTGTCTGCGCTCATAATGAACATTTTTTAGAATATCGTCAAATTGTTCGGGATGAAATCGAACAACAGTTACAAGAGTTTTTAGCTACAAAAAAGCAACAAACTCTCCAATCGGATGTCGGTAAGGGGTTTCCCGCTATACCAATGTTAGGGGTAGGGGAATGACCGACCATTGAATCAATCGAATATCTGACCCCAACTTAATGTCGCAAGGGGTCTCCCGTTATACGGACGTTAACGGAAGGGGAATTGCGACCAGCAAATAAACCGACCGTAGGGAGTCCTTACGGGATATCTTTAATGAGAAAGTAATGATTTTGATGAAGACGCGAACTAATTTGCTGACAACTAGGGCAAAAAGCTATTTTTGAATTGGTTTCTGCTTCTAAAAACAGTTTAACGTTACTCAAACTTTCATTGTTGAAGAACCCCAACCTGCTATCGCTGAGGTTGGGGATTCTGATGAAAAATCACCTCTCCATCCATCCACTCAAACAGATTTAACTGTTGAGGGTTCCCAGGCTCAATCTCCGACGAGACTGATACTTCCCGACCATTGGCCGAGCTTGTTGCTTCAAGCTTGGGCGTAACTTTCTCCGTGACCCGAAGTAGCTTGGATGGACTAATTCCAAGAGTTTCAATTCCTTTGAGTCCAATATTAATTGATGCTTGGATATCTGCATCACTAAAAAAACCGCAATTAAGACACAAAAAACGTTCTTTATGGCGATTCTCCTGATGAATCTGTCCACAATGGGAGCATTTTTGAGACGTAAATTTAGGGTCAACATCTAAACAAATACAGCCAAACTTTTCAGTTACCGACTTGATTTTTAGCTTGAGATTACCCCAAGAACAATCCC